>JAFGTL010000668.1 GCA_016934125.1 Candidatus Hydrogenedentota bacterium | reverse complement strand
GCTCCTTGTGGTGTATATGCTATTATACACCAAAAGGCGGCAAACTCACCACTTCTTGCTAAAACCCTCGCTCGTGACGCAGGCCCTAAGCCATTTAACCACTTGCATTTTGGGGCGGTTTTCAGGCACCTTTTAGATGGACGTTAGGAATAGAGCCATGCCCAAGAGCGAGATAGACGAACTTCGCATCTACTGCGTGTGCGGGCAGAAGATGCGGGTGTCTTCGGACATGTTCGGGCGTCCCGGCAAGTGCGTGGCCTGCCGTCAGAAGCTCCGGATTCCGCGGCCAGAGGAACTCGAACCCGACACGCACGAGGTCTACCTCAAAGACCGGCCCGAGTTCCTGCGGAAGACGAAACACCGGCCCGCGGAGGCCTCTCCGTTGGCGCCGCAAGTCCCTGAGCCGGAAGTGGTTCGCGATGATGAGGAGGAGGCCCCGCGCCCCAGCGTCCCGCTTGATACTCTCGAACCGTTGCGGGTGATCGCGAGCCTCGAACACCGGATCGCCCAGGAACTGGCGGTCCGGGAACGGCAGGGCGACTCGGCCGCCCGCGACGACACGGGCAAGGAGCAACTCCTCGGATACCGCGCCCGGCTCAAGCGCGCCCGCGGTGAACTCGAGGAGGAACTCCACCAGCGCCTCATGGAAGTGGCCATCGAGTTGGCGGCCACTCAGGAGAAGATCGCCGAGGCCGGCTTGGCGGTTCGCGTTGGCGAGACGGATTTCTGGGCCTATCGAACCCAGGTTACCAAGCTTCGGCGCCGACGGGACTGTCTCGAACGACGGCAGGAGAACCTGCGCGGCTGGATCGCCGCACACGATCCCTTCCTGGCGGGCGGATACGTCCACCTCGGCTTCGACCACATTCCCGAGGAGGGGTTCCGGATTGCGTTCCCGCCGGAGCCCGATGAGTCGCAACTGCTTCTCGACGGGCACGTCGCGGGGCTGCGTGGCGGCCTGGCCCGGCGCGAGGCGGCCGAACGCAAGTATGCGGAGATCCAGCGGCTCGCAGACGACGGCCAACTCCCGCCGGCCCAACTCGAGGAGCGGCAGGCGGCCTGCCGGGCCGAGGGGACTCGCGCCAAGGCCGAGATTCGGTTCGTCCGGGAACGGCTGGGCCAGTTGAAGGCCGATTACTCGAGCGACATGCATTCCGTGGACGCCCAACTCGACCTGCTGCGCGGCCGTCTCCAGGTGGGCGAGATCGACCGCGAACGATTCAACGGTATCGAGCGTGACCTCCTCCGCACCAAGGCCGACCTGGCCAAGGCCTGCGATGTAGTCTCCCGCGCCCTGAGCGCCAACACCACCCAGGACGTCCCCCACCCACGGGGCACCTTCATCCAGCGTCTGGCGAGCGCGGGGCAGGCAGGGGGCGCCCCGGTCGACGCGTGGATCGCCTGGGGCGCCGCGCTCATGATGCTTGTGTGTCTGGTGCTGCCCGCCGTGGCGGGCATGTCGCCCGTGTCGGCACTTCGCTTGCTGGGCGCAGGATCGCCCGGCGCCCACTGGCTCGTGACGGGCCCGGTTCTGGCAGCCCTGGCTCTGGCGGGGCTGGCATTCATCCCGCGGCCCGCCCTGCGGGGCGTGTCGTACTGCTGCCTGCTGACGGTGGTCTGGATCGCGTGGGCGGCCTTCGCCCACGAGACGGGATACAGCCCGTCCACGCTTGGCCAGTACCTGCGCGACGACGGGCTGTGGATGGTGCGCCCGGCAACGGTGATGTTTGCCCTGTCCTTGGTCGCGGTGGCGGTGGCGGCGAGGTTCGCTCTGGCGGCCATAGGGCGCATTCGACTGGAGTTACCGGTGGCAGTGCTGGCGGCCCTCGTGGCGGTCATCGCCGTGCGAACCGACCTGGGAGGGCTCCTGTCGCCCCGGATTGGGCTCGCGACAAGGCCCGGGAACGTGTCCGAAGACATGGCGGCCGTGGCCGTGTCCAACCCCGGGCGGCGAGCCGTCTACCTGTCCTCGCGGATGCGGGCCGCAAACGCCTTCGACTACCTGCTCGAACGCCGGGTGGGGCGCGGCTCGTGGCGCGATGCGAGCGTGCCGGACGAGTTGGAGACGGGCGGGCTCCGGGAACCCTATTCCGAGGCGGGCCTGCCGGATCTGGTGGCGATTCCCCCGGGCGAATCCATCACGTTCTGGTACCGGCTCGAGGCAGGGCAGTACCGGGTGACCCTGCGCTCGAGCGAGTCTGAGCACGAGCTCACCGAGACCTTCTCGCAAGCGACATCCGAGGCCGCGCCGGACTCATCGGCCGAGGACGCGCTCGATCCAAACGGCGGGGCCGGGCCGGCGTCCGCCGGGGCGGCCGGGTTGGACGTGACCGCAGGCGATCGTGTCGAGATGGAGGTGTCCGGGATCGCGACGTCGCGGGAGCGCGAGCCCATGTTCTCAGGTTCCGTCTATCTCCCCGATGGAACCTCCCGTCAGTGGCAGGGCTCGATCGGCGACGAGGTCCACGCGGAGTGGCGTATCGCCGAGTTCAATCCCGAACAACAGACGGTTACGTTGCGCAGGGAGACGGATCTGCTCGTCTTGCGTGTGGGCGAACGCTACACACTCGATCGGTGATTTACACGGCCCGGCCGCCGGCGCCAGGCCTACTTGCCTTGGACGCGCAATTCATGGATCGACCAGTACCAGTGGTCGACCGTGCCCGTCTGCACGATCTTGAGATAGCGGCCCGAGGCCGGGCGGAACGCAATCTCCACCACCGGCTGGGTGCCTTCGCCCTTGGCGACCGGCTCGCCCCAGGCCTCCGGATCGTTCGACACGTACACTTCATAGCCGCGGGGATAATCGTTGGCGGATCCCGCCGAGTCCAGCACGACCTTGGCCACCAGCGTCTCGTACCCCATATCGAGCGAGAACCACTGCCCGGGGCGCTGGGCGCCGCCCGTGTCCCATCGCGTGGCCGGATCGCCGTCCAGGGCCTTCGCGGCGTTCCCGGCGTTTACGGAGGCGGACGGGCGGTTGACGAGCGCCCGGAGCTTCTCGGCGGCCTGCCCGGCCTCCTCCTTAACGTCGTCGTCATCGAGGTATGGGGTCACCAGTTCGAGCGCCCGCGCGTCATTGACCTCCACGAGCCCCGCCAGGGCCATCTTCTTCTCCTCGGCGTCCGAAACCAGGCCCAGCGCCTCTTTGTACAGGGCGAGCGTAGACTCGACGGGCCTTCGGTCCGGAACCCTCAGGAGCCGCAGGAGGCCGCGCAAGGCCAGCACCCGCTGCGTCTTGTCGTTATCGCGGTCTTTGGCGAGCCGCACGAGGTCGTCGACGGCCGTCGGGTTGGGCCAGGCCGCCAACGCCCGGATGGCTGCGTCCTTCTCCTCGGCATTCCGGCTCGCCGCCCGCTCGCGGACGGCCGGCAGCGCGGAGTCATCGCCGACTTCCGCCAGCACGGCCAGGAGCGAACGGCGCGCCCGCATGTCCGTAGCGCGTTCCAGCGCGGCCAGGACTGCCGCCGCCGGCTTGTCACCCGGGTCGATACCACGCGCCACGGCCGCCACCGTCTTCTCTGCCTGCTCGACGGCCGATGCATCTTGTTCGGCCACAAGGAGATCGACGAGGGCCGACAGATGGGCCGGTGTCGCCAAGACGCGCAGTGCCTTGAACGCCTCGGCGCGCACGGCCGGTTCCGCGTCTGTGGCGGATTCGAGCAGCGCGGGCACCGAAGCCACTGCATTGCGCGCGGCCAGTGCCCGCACGAGTTCCACCCGGTTGCCCGGGGCCGCGTCCTGGAGATGGCCGACAATAGCGGTGTCCACGTCCGCGCCGGGCAGCAACGCCAGCGCGTCGCGGGCCGAGTCCGCCTCGTCCCGCTCCGCCGTGGCCGCGGACTCGGCCAGAAGCGGCACGCATGACGCGTCTCCCACGCGGGGCACTGCCTCCAGCGCGGCGACTCGAACCCGGCTGTCGGTGTGCTGAACGGCAGCGATCACGGCCGGCAATGCCACGGAGTCGCCCCGATCCGCAAGGGCCTTGAGCATCACGACTTGGGCCTGGGGCTCCAGTTGCGGCAGTTGCATGGCGAAGGTCTCGGTGGCGCTCTCGCCCGGAATTCGGCGCGCGGCCTGCCCTGCGGCGGCACGGAGACAGGGATCGCCGCTCACGAGCGCGTCGAACACGTTGGACACGGCCTCGTCGCCGCGGACGGCGACGAGCCCGAGCAATGCTGCGCCCTGCACGCGGCTGAGCTGGGATTCGCCCGACAATTCCTCGTAGACTTCCTCGGCCTTCCGCGGCTGCCCCTCCGCGAGGAGTCGATCGGCACACGTCAGGGACGCGTCGGCGAGCGCCTGCGGGAGGGGGCCTTCGACGCCTTTCCGCGCACGGGCGAGGGCCGTGGCGGCCTCCTGCGAAGCGATCATGCCGAGGGCGGCGGCGGCCGCCTCCGCTACGATCGCCTCGTCGCCGTCCATCAGCCGGGCCAGTGCCGGCACCGCACCACGGACACGGCGTTCGCCCAGGGAGTTGGCGAGGCCCGCGGCGATCAACGCGGAGGGGGCCTTCTTGAGGGCGGAGAGCAGGGCCTCATCCACCGCCGAATCGTCAATCTGCGCCAGGGCGTAACGCGCCATGTCGGACATCGTCTCATCGGTAAGGAGGGGCGCCAGGGCCGCCACGTGTCTGCCGGTTCCGATCCGATACAACTGCTTGCAGGCGAATTGCTTCGCCGCATACGTCGCGTCCGAATCGAGGAGCGCGGCAAACCGATCCGCGAGATCCTGCCGCTGCTCGGGCGAATCCTGGGAGGCCACCACCAGATCGGACAGGCGTACGACGCTGCGGGCGTCGTCGCCGAACTCGAATTGCGCGATGTCTTCGAACAAGGCGTCCGTCACGTGGGCGTTCAGGGCCGCCAACGACTCGTCGAAGTACTCGGGAGTGAGTTGGGCGCTTGGCGTGGTGTCTGCGGGCAAGTCGCCCAAGGCGAACTGGATTCCGTCCAGGTAGTACTGGAGAATGAGGGGATTCCAGAAGATGTCGTGGTTGTGGCCCAGGGAGTTGTAGAAGACGCGCCCGTGGCCGTAGGCCCGGATCCAACTGACGGCGAAGTCGCCGTCGGTGCGTTTGATGCCGCCCTTGCTCATGTCGGTCTTCGTGGTGTCGAGGCTGAGGAGAACGCGCAACGTGTCGCGGGAATAGGGGGCGCGGATTTGGTAGATCTCGTCCTTGACGCTGAATCCCTGGCCCAGGAACGCCCTGCACAAGTCATGGCCGGGATCGTCGAGCTTGACGGTGACGGTGTCGCCGGCACCCCACGGGTGGCCGTCGAAATAACCGCCCATCATCTCGCCGTACTCGGGCCACTCGGGGAAACAGTCGGTGGCCGCGTGGATGCCGACGATCCCTTTGCCCGCCCGCACGAATTCGAGGAGGTTCTCTTTGGATGCGGCATCGGTGAACAACTCGCCTGTCGTGTTGTCCATGCAGACGGCGTCGAACCGATCGAGATTGCCCGGGGCGAATACGGCCGGATCGTCGGTGACGACGGCCGTGAACGCGCCGGTCTTGCGGCCCATGATCTCGAGGGCTGCCGCCGCGAACGGAATCGAGCTGTGCGCGTAGCCCTTGCACAGCGTGAACACCAGGAGCGTCCGCGGCTTGGCCGGCTCGACGCGCGGCCGCTCCGGCATGGCCTCCTCGATCTGCTTCAGTGTCCCGGCGTCCTGGGCAGCGGCGCGTTGGACGGCCGGGCCTCCTGTGCACAGCAACACGCCCAGGAGGCACGCCGCAATGGGCCAACTCGCGAACGCTCTGTGGCGGTAGAGGCTTGTCATGGCGGTTCCCCTCTTGGTTCTGGCCGGCTGCGGGAGCCAGAGGCCGCGCAACGCCCGGCCGCACATCCTCGTGCCATACTAGCAGTTCCCGGTTGCTCGTTGCGAGGGCCGGCAGACAGGCGGGCCTGCGTCATGGATACGGGTTTTGCCGTTTTCCCTTTAGATCGAGGCCGTTTTGTGTAGTAGCGTTTATACACTTGCGGTTTTT
>JAFGTL010000667.1 GCA_016934125.1 Candidatus Hydrogenedentota bacterium | reverse complement strand
GTACAACGGCGTTACGTCTGTCGAGATCGGCGTGCCCAAGGGATCGAGTGTCGAGAAGGCCCCGCCCTATCCCCCCGAGCGCGCGAAGCCCCTGGTGTTCTACGGCACGTCCATCACCCAGGGCGGGTGTGCCTCCCGCCCGGGCATGGTGTACACGTCGATCCTGGGCCGGTGGCTCGATCGCCCCGCCATCAACCTCGGATTCTCGGGCAACGGCCGGATGGATCCCGAGGTCGTCGAACTGCTGGCTGAACTCGATCCCTCCGTCTACGTCATTGACTGCGCGCCCAACATGAGTCCCGAGTCCATCACCGAGCTGACGGAACCCCTTGTCGAGGCACTGCGGGCCGCCCACCCGGCCACGCCGATCGTGCTCGTCGAGAACATCCGCTACCAGGCCGGGGCGTTTCTGCCCGCCAAGCGCGAGGCCTATGAGAGCAAGAACGAAGCCCTGTTGGCGGCGTTCGACCGCTTGGCCGCCAGGGGCGTCGAGAACCTCCACTATGTGCCCTGCCACGCGCTGCTGGGCACGGACGGCGAGGCCACCGTCGACGGAACCCACGCCACGGATCTCGGCTTCCTGCGCATTGCGCAGGCGCTGCACCCCGTGCTGCGCGACATCCTCGAGGGGCACGGCGGATCCGCGGATGACTAGGCGCGGAACGCCGCACCCAAGCAAGGGCCGGCTGGGGTGCACCGGGCTTGCGGTGCCCCGGCGGTGTGTGGAATAGTCGGACGCGCTGCGCCCGGTAGCCGGGGCGGCGAGCGGGAATCAAACAGGAGGAAACAAATGAGCAAGCTACTACCTGTCGTTCTTCTGGCGGCGGTGTCGGCCGCGGCGCTGGCCGGCTCGGCGGCCGCCCAGGACGCGCCGTACGAGGCCACCTGGGAATCGCTCGATGCGCGCCCGATGCCGGCCTGGTTTGCGGACGCCAAGTTCGGCATCTTCATCCACTGGGGCGTGTACTCGGTGCCGGCCTGGGGGCCGAAGACGCGCTACGCCGAGTGGTACTGGCACGATATGCAGAAGAAAGACGGGGAAACCTGGGCGTTTCACGTCGAGACGCACGGCGAAGACTTCCAGTATCAGGATTTCGCGCCCCTGTTCAAGGCGGAGTTGTTCGATCCGGCGGAGTGGGCGGGCATCTTCAGGCGCTCCGGCGCGAAGTACATCGTTCTCACCTCCAAACACCACGAGGGATTCTGCCTGTGGCCCAGCCAGGAGAGCTGGAACTGGAACAGCGTGGATGTCGGGCCTCACCGGGATTTGTGCGGCGATTTGATTGAGGCGGTGCGGGCCGAGGGCCTGCGAATGGGCTTCTACTACTCCCTGTACGAGTGGTTCAACCCGGTGTACAACGGCGACGTCGAGCGCTACGTAGACGAGCACATGCTGCCCCAGATGAAGGATCTCGTGCAGCGCTACAAGCCCGATATCGTGTGGCCCGACGGCGAATGGGGATATCCGGCCGAGGTGTGGCGCAGTGCGGAGTTCCTGGCGTGGCTGTACAACGAGTCCGATGCCCCCAAGGACGTGGTGGTTAACGATCGCTGGGGCAAAGGGTGCCGCAACCAACACGGCGGGTTCGCCACGCCCGAGTATGGCCACATCGACAAAGGAGAAGGCCTCATCCAGAAGGGGCGGTTCGAGGAATGCCAGGGCATGGGCCATTCCTTCGGCTACAACCGCAACGAGAACGTGGACAACTACCGTTCATCCACCGAACTGCTCCACCTGCTCATCGACAACGTCAGCCGGGGCGGCAACCTGCTGCTCGACATCGGCCCGACGGCGGACGGGCGGATTCCCGTCATCATGCAGCAGCGTCTGATCGACATGGGCCAATGGCTCGAGGTGAACGGGGACGCCATTTACGGGACGCGCGCCTGGCGGGAGCACGCTGAAGGCGAGCGCATCCGCTACACGGCCAAGGACGGCGCTGTCTATGCGATCTGCTTCGACTGGCCCGGCACGGAGTTGGTTCTGAGCACCCCGAAGGCCCGCGAGGGTGTCGCCGCGACGATGCTGGGAGTCGAGGGTGGCCTTGAGGTGCGCGCCGGCGAAGACGGGCTCCACATCGCCGTGCCGGCCCTGACGCCCGGCAACGCCCCCTGCGCTCACGCATACGTGTTCAAGCTCACGAACGTCGAGTAGGGGATACTACCGGACTGCCCGAGGGAAGTCCTTGCTTCGGCGAGGACTTCCCTTTCTTGTTGCGCCCGCGGCGCGAGAGCGTGGCTGGCGCTTACGAGACGCCCTGGCCGGCCGCCTCGGGATCGATGAACCACGTCGCATCCGCGATCCGGGCCGCAGGCAGCCGCCCCTCCCGCACCTGGGCGAAGGCCGGGGCCTTGTCGGCCCCGCGCACCAAAAACCAGCGGCGCCGGGCGGCGTTCAGCAGCGGATACGTCATGGTTACGCGCGGCAGATCGAGCCCGGGGATTTCGCAGCGCACCACGAGCCGTTCCTCCTCGTCGAGGGCCGGCGCACCCGGAAACAGCGAGGCCGTGTGGCCGTCTTCGCCCATGCCCAGGAGCACGAGGTCGAGTGCGGGAACCCCCGCTTCGTTGCAGGGCACGTCGCTCCGCAGCAGCTCCTCGTATTCCTCGGCGGCCCGCGCCCGCTCCGCCTCGATGGGGCATACGTTCACCGTGGGCAGTTTCCAGAGCAATTCGTCGTGCAGCATCTTCCAGTTCGAGCGCTCGTCCCACAGCCCCACGCACCGATCGTCCACCTGGAAGATTGTCAGTCGTTCCCAGCGGATCGCCGCCTGGAACTCGTTCGCCAGAAGCCGGCACAACGCCCGCGGCGTCCTCCCGCCGGAGAACGCCACGTACGCGTGATCGAGGCCGTCCAGAAGCTCCTGAAGACACGCCGCCAAGTCCATGGCCGGATCGTGCGATACTCGAAACTCGTGGCTCACCGTTCTTCGCTCTCGCTTTCTGCTGCAGTCGTGCGCTTGAGGCCGTGTCAGTCGTCCCGCCACTGCCCGCGGGCCGGGCCGAACAGGCGCGCGGCCGAGGGCGGGCCCCATGTCCCCGGGCGGTACGGTTCGGGCGCGGGCGCTTCTTTCCACCGCCTCAGCACCTCAGTCACCAGGCACCACGCACATTCGATCTCGTCTCCCCGCATGAAGAGCGTGGAATCGCCCCGAAGTGCGTCCAGGAGGAGACGCTCATAGGCTTCCGGCAACGAGCCCGAAAACGCCTGTCCGTAGTTGAAATCCATTGTAACAGGCTGTATGTGGAAATCCATCCCCGGCGGTTTGGCATTGAATGTCAATGAGATGCCTTCATCGGGTTGGATACGGAACACGAGGGCATTGGCCTGGGGCGCGGCCACACTCAACTCGCGGAAGTAATGGGTTGGCGGCTGTTTGAACTGAATGGCGACCTCGGTGACGCGCTTGGCGAGCGCTTTGCCGGCGCGCAGCAGGAACGGGACGCCCGCCCAGCGCCAGTTGTCCACGAACAGGCGCAGGGCCACATAGGTTTCGGTGTGCGAGTCGGGGCGGACGCCGGCCTCGTCGAGGTAGCCCGGCACGCCGGGGGCGCTGGTGTATTGCCCGCGCACGCACCAGGCCTCAATCGGTTCGTCCTTGGGCAGGGCGACGGAGCACAGCACCTTCATCTTCTCATCGTGCACTTCCTTGGCCCGGAACCGGGCGGGCACTTCCATGGCGACGAGGCACAGGATCTGGAACAGATGGTTCTGAAGCACGTCGCGCATCGCGCCGATCCCGTCGTAGAACGCGCCGCGGCGGCCCTCCATTCCGACGGTTTCGGCCATGGTGATCTGCACATGATCCACGTAGTGCTGGTTGAACAGGGGTTCGAAGATGGCGTTGCCGAAGCGGAACGCGAAGATGTTCTGAACCGTCTCCTTGCCGAGGTAGTGATCGATGCGATAGATCTGATTCTCCGACAAGTCCTGCGCGATCGCGCCGTTGAGCGCCCGGGCCGAATCGACGTCGTGGCCGAAGGGCTTCTCGAAGACCACCCGCGCCCACCGCGCCCCGCCCGGCGGGTAGATGAGCCCATCCTGTCCAAGCCGGCTCACGATGGGCACGAAGAACTCGGGCGACACGGCCAGGTAGAAGAGGCGGTGTCCCGACAGCCCTGCGGCTTGTTCGATGTCTGCCAGACGCGCCCTGAGCCCGGCCAGGTTGTCTCCCGAAGTGAAGTCGAACCGGTGGTAGTAGAGGTTCGAGACGAAGGGATCGCACGAGTCGCTGTCGCCGTGGCCCGTGCGCGAGTGTTTCTTGAGGGCCTCGCACATCTCGGCGCGGAACTCGCCGTCGCTCTTGTCTTTCCGGGCCACACCCACCACGGCGATCTTTCGGGGCAGGAATCCCGCCGCCCAGAGGTTGTAGATGGCCGGGATCAGCTTGCGGCCCGCCAAGTCGCCCGTGGCGCCGAAGATGACAATCGTGCCCATCGCCTCCGGGCCAATCACGTACCGGGATTGTTCAGGCGACGGCGCGGCGCCCCAAAAGGCTGCTGTGGGCCGTTCTCCCATCGCGCTTCCCCTGCCCCCTTCATGCACGCGCGCCTTCCCGGCAATGGCGGCCGGCGCGGTGAGGATTCCCCGCGCGAGCGCTCCCGATCCGGGCGGGCTGTCAGCACCGGCTCCGGCCTGTGCTCGCGGGTGCGGTACCGCGTGCCGGGCTCGAACGATCACAGACTCCGTTCCGCGCGCCTCCGGAGCAACTGCTCGAACTGTCTGATCCGCGCGTCAAAGAAGCTCATCAGTTTGTCATACAGCCCGGCGTTGCTCGCCGCGATCATGGAACGCTGATTGCCGACCGAGCTGTCCAGAAGCAGGACTTCGTCGAAGCTCTCGCCATACGCGTCCGTCACCAGGCAGCCCGCTTCCTGGGCGACGAGGACGGACGCGGCGATGTCGTACGGCGCGATTCCCATGATCGCGCCCCGGCCCGCGTTGATGAACTGGTCTTCTACGGCATCGGAGATATCGCGAAGGTAGCGGTTCGCGAGATCCACGCAGGCATCGAGTTGGTTCGTCAACAGCCGGGTGAGGCTGTAGGACGTGCTGTTGCACGCGAAGAATCCACCTTTCAGGCTGGACAAGTCGATTAACTTGGCCGCCGTCGGGAATATGAGTTCGGCCGGGCGCCCGGGAACCGTCATCGACCACGATATCGCCTCGAGATCCGCGCTCTTCGAGAGTTTGGGCTTCTTGTATTGCCCGTCCATGTAGATGCGGGCGCCCTTGCCGCGTTCCGCGTAGAACATGCGCGGACACGCAATCTCCATCACGCATGCGTTGTCCACGTCCCCGATGCGGGGCCGTTCAATGATCCGAGTGCTCGCCACGGACACGACACAAGACTCGAAACCGCTCTTGGCCGCTCGCGTCCCATCGATTGGATCGACAATGAGGAGGTGCTGGGGCTGGCCGCTGGTGAAGGTGGTGTATCCCGCGTCCTCCGAGTAGTACGCCACCGGCAGCCGCGCATCGCGCAGGAACGCCAGAAGGGCCTTCTCGGCCGTCTTGTCCAGCTGGAACGTCGCATCGCCGCTCGTGGCCGTGCCGACGACCTCCCGCCCCTTGACGGTCTGTACCATGGGCAACACGGACGCCCGGATCGCCGCCGCCAACTCGACGAGGAAATCCCGCGGCAGTACCTTCGACTTCGGGGCGCGCCGTGGCCGGGAAGACGGCGGTCTCGCGGCCGCCTCGACAAGGCGCGACGCTGCAGCCGATTTGGATGTTGAACTGGATACGGGCCTCTCCTTGGCCTTGGGCGGCGACTCTGACTTCGATTTCGGCTTCATGATGGCCTTGGTTCTGGGCTTCGTTTTGGGTTTGGGTTTGGGTTTGGGTTTTGGCTTGGGCCTTGCCTTGGGCTTGGCCTTCGGCCTAGGTTTCGACTTGGGTTTTGGCTTGGGCTTTGCCTTTGGTTTCGGCTTCGGCTTGGGTTTGGGCCGACGCGCAAGCTTCGCCCGCTTGGGAGCCCCTGTCTTCTTCGTCGCGCGGGACTTCGCCTTCGGCCTCGTCTTGGCGCGGGCTTTGCTCTTCAGTTTGGCCTTGGATTTCGCCTTTTTCGTAGCCATAATCGCCTCACCACGCGCATTACGGCGTTGATCGCGAACCCGTCTTGTCTACTCCACGACGACCTTGGGCGGAGCAATGAAGTCGTGGAAGCGGTCGGCGACCTTCCCTTTGCGCGCGTCCCCCGGGTGGATATACAGCCGGTAGCGCCACGTCGTAGCGCTACCCTTCTTAAACGTCATATCTCCTCTGATCTTCGCCTCGGGCCGGTAGTGGCTCCACGCGAAGCAATTGGCCGTCATAAGCCCGTAATTGCGGACATGCCATCCCGTCGGATACCGCGGGTTCGTCTCGTGATCCAGGATGGCGATACCTACGTGCTGCCCGTCGGCGGTGCCGCTATAGTCGCACCAGGGCGCACTCTTTCCCCACGTCTCGGCCTCGTTGATCCCGCCGTATCCGTTCTCGATCCTGCCGCCCACGGGCACGTCCATCGTGCTGGCCACACGCACAGAGATCAGGCCGCCTTCTTTGGTGTCACGAAACGTGATCGCCCGTTCCGTCATCCGGAAGGTGACCGCCACATCGAACAGTCGCGTGCCGCCCGGCAATGCGTAGAACCGGAGATCGCGCGTCTCCTCGAACTGCTTGCGCCCCTTGTTGGTGCACCAATGGTTCTTGGCGGCCAGCCGGCCGAACACGGGCCCGGACACCTTCTTCAGGAACGCCTGGTGCCGCTGCCAGCCGTGGCCTTCGTCCTCGCTCCAGTTGTCCACCTTGTCGCACTCGCCATAGGCCACCCAGATGGACTTGTGATGGCGATGATCTTCCTTCTCACCCCGCGTGTTCTCGGTGATTGGCCAGGATCGGGTGACTTGGGCGCCGCCGGGGCCCAGAACCGGGTAAAGAAACGGCCTAACCCATTCGTTACCATAGTGATACGAGGTAAAGAGCCTACCCGCAACGCTGATATCGACGCGATTCGCCGCCTTGTCGTCCTCGACGAAGACCGCGGGCCTGGCCTCGGGCTTGGCCAGTGGCTTGGCCAGCAGCGAGTGTGTCGCGCCGGCCTTCAAGCCATTGACGAGCCATGTCAGCACCACCCCACCACGGCATCCTTCGACCTGGCACGCAATGGGCTTCTTCGACTTCGCGTCCACCAGGGCGACGCCCTTCGTTTCGGCGTAATCCCAAGGCAATTCGACACTTACAGGGCAATAGCTCCGGTCGTGTTCGCCGGCGTGGACAGTCAGTTTGATGGCGCGGGCCACGGCTCTCCTCCTTCTTGACGCAACATGGCGGGTAAGACACTGGCTGGGCCAAGTTTAGCACTTTTATTGAGATAGATCCAGTTCTATCTTGGTTCAGGGCCTGCGTCACGAGCGAGGGTTTTAGCAAGAAGTGGTGAGTTTGCCGCCTTTTGGTGTATAATAGCATATACACCACAAGGAGC
>JAFGTL010000666.1 GCA_016934125.1 Candidatus Hydrogenedentota bacterium | reverse complement strand
AGGCGCCTCCGTCAACGACGACGGTTCCTTCGAACTCACCCACCTGCCTCCCGACGGCGACTACGTCGTTGTGGCCGGCGACGGCACCTGCTCCCCCGTCGTCCGCGTGCGTGCCGGCCTGCTCACCGGCCCCGTCACCATCGCCGCGTCCCCGTGATATGCGTCAACGCGCCGCCCTTCGCTACCAGACGTTCCGGGCCCCGTCAGGGGCCCTTGCCGCTGAGTGCCCGCATCTCGTCGATCACGGCCCAATACTTCTCAAGTGCGCTCTTGCCTGCCGGGGTGAGGCGATAGCGGGTGTTGGGGATTTTGCCGTTGAAGCTTTTCGTGATCTCGATGTAACCGGCCTGTTCGAGGCGATCCGCGTGGGAGGAGAGATTGCCCTTCGTTGTGCCCGTGGCCGAAAGCATGAATTTGAAGTCCGCCTCATCGACGCCGGACAGGATCATCATGATGCGGAGCCTGGCAGGCTCGTGGATTAGGCGATCAGGATTCATCGGCATCGATGGCCTGCGTTTCCGGGCCGTTCTCTCCGCCCTCAATCCGCGCCAGGCGTTTCAGCCGCCGCAGGGCATAGCGGCTGTAGGCGAATCCGATCAGCGACGTGAGCATCCCGTATCCCCCGACGGGGATCAGGATGTTGAGCCCTTCCCAGGAGCCTGTGAAGAGAATGGGGGCTCCGGCCAGGATCAGGACGGCGTGCACCGAATACAGCAGAGGCCACAGCAGGGGAATCGGCCCCGCGATCGGCCAGAGTCTGTAGGCAAGGAACAGGAGAAACGGGACGGAGTAGAGCGCCGACACCGGTTGCATGTAGGTGCTCGGGATGTAGCCAAGGCTGCCCAGACACACGCACGCCACAATGCAGCAGGCAAACAGCCCTCCCGCAACCAGCATGTCCCACCTGCGCTTCTTCGTGTTGCCCGGCACGGAGAGCGTTGCCGAGCCGCCGCGCCCTTCCAGGCGCTTGAGCAGGCCCTCCAGTTTGCGCCCGCCCCATTTCGGGACAGAGAGGTAGATCGAGCCGACGCAAACCACCACACAGGCGATCAGCGCCGGGGCGAAGAGGAGGTAAGAGAGGAACGTCTCTCCTGCCCGATGAGCCACACCTGAGAGGTGCGAGAACCCCTTGATCACGCCGAAGAGGAACAGGAATACCCCGATATTGAGCGCAACGCCAAAGCTTCTGCGATTCATGGCGTACCTGCGTGTCCATCTTGGGATTTGCCGGATATCCTCGGCCTGTTTGCCGTTCTGGAACGGGGAATCGCTCATGGTTGCCCTCCTCTGGCATGCTCTTGCCAACTAGTTTGTATCACAAACCACGTCCCATGTCAAGAAGAAAGTGGTGAGCAGGTGGACGGGCCACACCTGCATCCCAATGCCGCCGTGGACATGGATGGACATGGGATGTCCCCCTGATGCATCACGCCGTCTCCCATTCGACGCAACGCGGTTGCGTTCGGCGGCACAAAGGCCCTACACTCGGCCCGGAAGCCCGTCACGGCTGACTCCGACCGGCGTCTGGGCGCGCCCGGGCCGGTTCGCGTCGCCCTGAACCAACAGGAGGTAGCATCCGATGACGTTCCCCGCGGCACGATACGGCCGTGTTCTGGTTCTGTGGCTGGCAGCGCTCGCCGGCGTTCTTCCGCTTGCCGCGCATGCCCAATCCGTCGTCAACGAATCGGCCCGGACACTCCCCGTCGTCTATGAAGCCGATGTGGCCGTAGTGGGCGGCTCTACCGGCGCCGTGGCCGCTGCCGTCGCCGCAGCCGACGCGGGCGCCCGTGTCGTCCTTGTCACGCCGCGCCCCTATCTGGGCGAGGACATGTGCGCGCCCATCCGGCTCTGGCTCGAGCCCGGCGAAACGGCCGAGTCCCCCTTCGAGCAGCGGCTCCTTCGCGATCCCGTGACAACGCGCGGCGTTCCCTTCGCATACGAGGCCAATCTGCCCTCGATGGACAAGCACGTCGACAGCGATCCCCCCGGAATGCTCGCGGATGGCCTCTGGAACTCCGCCTTTACCCAGAGCGTGCAGTACAACGGCGATGTCTCCATCACCGCCGATCTCGGACAGCCCGAGGATCTGGAGGAAATCCGCGTCATGTTTTTCCAGTCCAACGGCAATTTCGAGGTGGACACGATCGCCGTGCTCACGAGCGATGACGCCGCTGCCTGGGCCGAACGCGCGCGCGTGCGGAATGCACAACTCGGCAAGGGCAACTGGATCGAGTCGGCCTTGGGGATCCAGATCCCCATCGATTGCCGCGCCCGCTACGTCCGGCTCGACATCGCCAAGGGCGAGGCGGCCGCGCGGATGCTTCTCGGCGAGATCCAGATCCATGCGGCCGAATCGCCGGACGGCGGCGAGGCGCAGAATCCCGTGGCGTTGCCCCCCATGCAGGTGAAACGGGTGCTCGAAGAGGCCCTGCTTGATGCCGGCGTCGAGTATTTCTACGGCTGTTACGCCACCGACGTGCTCGCCGATGAGTCGGGCGCCCCCGCCGGGCTGGCCATCGCGAGTCGCGCCGGGCGGCAGGCCGTGCAGGCCAAAGTCATCATCGACGCGACCGATCGCGGCTGGCTCGCCCGCGCCGCCGGCGCACGGTTTCGCCCATATCCGGCCGGCCCCCAATCGTTTCAGCGCATCGTCGCCGGGGGAACGCCCTGCACCGGCCCTGGCATGCGGCACACCCTCATCCGGCTCGACACGCCTCTCGGCGGAGGCCAAGCCGCCTCGTACGGCTCCGGCGGCTCCTTCACGAACACCATCCGCACCGTGAACGCCGCTATGCAGACGCAACTGCCCGAGTTGATCCGCTATGAACTCGAGATCCCGATGCGGGACGCCTCCTACGCGGCCTTCGCAGAAGCCGAGCAGGTGGCGCGCGACTTCACCTACCACCCCGACACGCTGCTGCATTCCGAGGCCATCTGGCAGATTCCCCCGGACTCCGTGTATGGCGCCGCGTCGGCCGATGGCCCTTGGCCCGGCGCCGCGTCCGCCAACCTCGACGCCTTCCGGCCCGCCGGCATCGAGCGCCTCTGCGTGCTCGGCCCATGCGCCGACATCACACGTGACGCGGCCGCCGCCCTCGTGCGCCCGCTCGAGTGGATACGGCTCGGCGCGCGCATCGGCGCTCACGCCGCCGAGGCGGCCAGCGCCGCCCCTCGTGCCGGGCAGATCCGCCTCACGGGCGCGGCGGATCCCGCCGCCGCCCCGGGCGACACCCGTGAGCCCCGCAGCGGATTACGCCCGACAGACGCCCCAAGCACCTGGGTGCAGGCAGACGCCCGGGCCCTTCCCGTTCTCGGCGCCTACGATGTCGTGGTTGCCGGCGGCGGAACCGGCGGCGCGCCCGCCGCCATCGGCGCCGCGCGGGCCGGCGCGCGCACCCTCGTGCTCGAATACCTCACCGATCTCGGGGGCGTCGGCACCACCGGCTACATCGGTGTCTACTGTGCCGGCTACCGCAAGGGGTTCACCGCCGAGGCCGAGGCCGGCATCGCCGAACTCGGTTCCCCGTGCTACGTTGAAGCCAAGAAGGAGTGGTGGCGGCGCGAGATCCGCCGGGCGGGCGGCGACATCTGGTTCGGCGTCCTGGCCTGCGGTGCCTTCGTCGACGGCCACCACGTCAAAGGCGTTGTCGTCGCCACGCCCGAGGGCCGCGGCGTCGTTCTCGCGAAGACAGTCGTCGACGCCACCGGCAACGGCGATGTCGCCATCGCCGCCGGGGCGCAGTCCATGTACATCGGCGCAGAGAGCGTGGCCATGCAGGGCACCGGCCTGCCCCACAGCGCGCCCGGCGCCACCTACCTCAACACCGACTGGACGTATGTCGACGAAACCGATCTCGTCGACGTGCGCAGCGTCTACGCGGCCGCCAAACGCCGCTACGAGGGCGTATGGGATCTCGGCCAGCTTATCGATACCCGCGAACGCCGCCGCGTCCTCGGCGACTATGTCTTGTCCCCCCTCGACATCATCAACCACCGCACCTTCCCCGACACCATCGGCATCAGCCAGGGGGGACGCCTCGATTCACACGGATTCACCATCCACCCCTACTATCTCATCAACAACTACCTCGGCGGCATCTCCTACACGCCCTATCGCTGCCTGCTTCCCAAAGGACTGGACGGGATCCTCGTCGCCGGCATCGCCGTCAGCGCCCACCGCGATGCTACCCCGTCGATCCGCATGCAGCCCTGCGTGCAGAATCTCGGATACGCCGCCGGCTATGCCGCGGCCCTGGCCGCTCGCCTCGACGGCAACACCCGCGCCGTCGATGTCCCCGCCCTGCAGCAGCACCTCGTGTCCGTCGAGTGCCTGACCCCCGAAGCCGCCGCCCTTCCCGACTCGTTCCCCCTTCCCGACTCGGCCCTCCGCGAGGCCGTCCAGGGCCTCGTCGAGGAGGATTACGCTGGCTTGGCGGTGATCATGGCCTCGTGGGAACGCGCATTGCCCCTCGTCCGCGAAGCCTGCGCCTCGGCACCCACGCCCGAAGGAAAGCTCCGTTGCGCCCACGTCCTCGGCGTGATGGGCGATCCCGCCGGGTTCGATGCACTTGCCGGGGCGGTTCAGGCCGCCGAGCGCTTCGATTCGGAGAGCATCGACACCTACTTCCCCTGCGTCACCTGGCTCGACAGCTACATCATCGCTCTCGGCCGCACCCGCGATCCCAGAGCCCTGCCCATCGTCCTCGAAAAGCTCGAGTTGCTCGCGCCTGACAGCGGCCGAGCCAGCCATTTCCGGGCCATCTGCGAGGCCCTCGAACAACTCGGCGATCCCGCCGCTGCCGAGCCGCTCGCCCTCCTCCTCGAACGTTGCGGCGGCGCAGACGAGGCCGCTACCGACGAGAAGGAAGCCTCGGAACGCACCCGCGGACGCGGCGGTGTCCGGAACTTGATCCTCGCCCGCGTGCTCTATCGCTGCGGCGACTGGCAAGGAATCGGCCGCCGCGTGCTCGAAGCGTACGCCGCCGACCTCCGCGGCGTCTACGCCCGCCACGCCCGCGCCGTCCTCGAACTCGAACCCGGCCAACCCACCCGGCCCGAGGGCTGGCTCGGCCTTTGAACTATTCTCTTGGGGACTGGCTCAGAAGTCCTTCATGCTCGCGTGTCGGCCCCCCGCACCCGTCCGGCGTGGCACCGGCGCCCTCGCCGGTGGATTCTCGCTCAGGAGATCTGCGCCCAGATCATGAAGACGGCCAGGATCTCACCAAGCGCCATCACCATGACGTCGATGTCCAGGCGGTGCGCCGAGCGCATACGCTTGCAGAACACGAAGTATCCAACCACGAACAGGACAAGACACGCGGCAACGTTGGCCACGGCAACCGTCGTGCACAGCCGCCAGGGCAGCCGGTACTTCATCGCCCACATGATGCTGAACGGCAGTGTGGAGAACAGGGCCGTTGCGAGTAGAAGCCCCAGGCAGGACATGACGCCGAACACGCCGGCGATCACCCATCCCAGCATTCGGAAGGGCCGGCCTGCCCGGCCCAACACCTCCGGGAAGGCCTGAACGCCGTCTGCACACCGAACCTGCAACAGGGAGCCCACCGCGGGGCTTCCGTGCTCGCCCCTCAGGCGCATTCGCTCGCTTGCCATGGATACCCCCCATGTAGCCGAACCAGAACACAGCGAGCGCTGGGCCGAAGTACATCTCCGAGGAGACCTCCGGCCGGAACAGGGCCGCCCGGGCAGGATTGCTCGGATCAACCCACACCTGAATCTCTTCCCGTCGTTGCTGGCATCGCACCAGCACCTTGTACTGCCGGGAACGCGCCGCGGCGGGCCTGCCGGACAGGAACCCGATCCTGTGGTTCCGATACGTCCGGCCCGAAACGGTATAGGTGTAGCTGCACCGCAAGACGGAGCAATGGCCCGACTGCGGCGACGTGCGCTTGAAGATCCCTCGGTTGCTCGCCTTGAGTCTCATGATCTCCCCGTTCACCGCAACCCAATCGGCCGTTCGCCAGACGTTGAACCATCCCACGAACCCGAACCCGGCCAACACCAACACGATGGCACTCATCAGCCATGCGCACAACGCCGTCTGCACGTATCTCAGCAGTGTTCTCAGCATGGTGAGACGCGCCCGGTTCTCATGTCCTGGCCCCGATGTCGCCCCTGATGCCATAACGGAACTCTAGCACGCCCCTTCCTGCCGCGCAACAGCAATGGCAGGCCCTCCGGCCCAGCGCCGGGCCGCGGGCGTCACGGCTCGGACGGCTCTTCTCCCAGCAGCCACGCGCTTGCCGGTAGCCACCGGATCGGCCGCGGGAGCGGCTCGCGAGGCGGGAGCGCATCGAACGTGAGCACGAGGGGCACGGCCCGGGGATCATCAACGGCTCCGGAGAGCAGCCCTTGCACCTCGCGTTCCCACGTGCCGGACTCCTCCAAACCGGCGCATACCTGAATCAGGTGCCTTTCGCCCTGAGGCCCTACTGCGACGAAGTCGACTTCGCGGCCTTCAGGTGTGCGGAGGTAACCGACCTCACACCCCCGGCGCTCCAACTCGAGCAGAACAACCGTTTCGAGTGCCCGCCCGAGGTTCTCGCGTCCCGTCCGCTCGTACAGGGGTATGAGCCCCGGATCAACCGGATACGCCTTTCGCGGATTCACCATGCGCCGGCGCTCGGAAGCCGTATGCAAGGACACGGTGCGAATGAGAAACGCGTCTTCCAGGTGGGCGAGATACTCGTGCAGCGTGTTCTTCCCGACGGCCATGCCCTGCGACCTCAGCGTGCCGTAGAACTTCTGGACACTGAACGACGACGCCGGATTGCCCAACAGGTGCCGCTGCATCCACCGGAGTGCGGCCGGGTTCGTCACGCCGTGCCGCTCGATGACATCCCGCAACGTCGCCACATCGACATAGGTGCGCAGCAGAGAACCCCGATCACGCGCCGCCAGTCCCTGCGCCTCGGGGAATCCGCCCTCGGCAAGATACGCGCGAAAGTGCTTCTCGACGCCGGAGCGCTCCGCCTTGCGCAGTCCCTTCCAGGGCATGGTGGGCTCTGCACCGCGATGGCGCAGGAATTCGCGGAAGCTGAAGGGATGAACGAGCACCTCCATCCCTCTGCCGCGCATGCTCGTGGCCACCTCGCGGCTCAACAGACGCGCTGACGAACCCGACAGAAACAACTCGACTTGTTCCGTGTCCATGAGCCGTCGTGCGAACCGCTCCCAACCGGGAACCACCTGGATCTCGTCCAGGAAGAACGTCACCGGGCTCCGGTCGCGCCGTTCGGGATGGAGACTGAAGAACTCCTCCACAATCCACTGCAGTTCGCCCGCCTCCATCTCCGCCAGCCGCTCATCCTCGAAGCTGAAGTAGAGCAGGCCCTCACGGGGCATGCCGCTGGAGAGGCGTTCGGCCAGGCATTGCCAGAGGAACGTCGTCTTTCCGCTGCGCCGCATGCCGATGGCGACCTTCGCCTTTCCCTTGACGCCGGGAACGTGGATGTCACGCCGGGTGTGGGCGGGGACGGGCGTAGCAAGTGCATCCGCAACCTTCTGGCGGATCAGGAGCCTAATTTGTCTTTCATTAGAGGACATTATGCGCCATTTTTATCTTTTCTATAGAGATAATAGCACATCCGCCCCGTGAGTACAAGGCGCCCCAACCTCGACAGTCGCCCCGCCGCCACCCGTGTGCCGTGGCACCGGCGCCGACGAGCGCCGCCTAGGGCCTCAGCCGTCGCCATCCCGCGCCAGCCGGAATGGCGCGCCGTCCCCTTCCGCGTCCCGTATCCGGAACCGTCT
>JAFGTL010000665.1 GCA_016934125.1 Candidatus Hydrogenedentota bacterium | reverse complement strand
CGCGGGCGGCGCGGGCATGCTTATCTTCCTGGCCGGGCTCCAGGGCGTGCCCGATCAGCTCTACGAAGTGGCCGAGCTCGACGGCGCGGGCCGGTTGCGCAAGTTCTGGAACATCACCCTGCCCATGCTGACGCCCACCATCTACTTCAACCTGATCATGGGCATCATCGGCGCGCTCAAAGTCTTCATGCAGGCCTTCATCATGACGGACGGCACGGGCGGCGTGGACAAGTCGCTCCTGTTCTTCGTGCTCCACCTGTACAAGAAGGCCTTCGTCGAATACGAGATGGGCTACGCATCGGCCCTGGCGTGGATCCTGTTCGTGATCATTCTGGCGTTCACGCTGCTCGTGATTCGATCGAGCGCGCTCTGGGTGTATTACGAAGGGGAGCGGAAACGGTGATGACGGACGAATCCAGAGCGGCCCGCACCGAATTCCGCGGCAGCATGAAGCTCGCCCGGCGCATCGAGCGCGCCGTCGGCCTCGCCGCGTTGATCGGGCTGTCCGCCCTGTTCATGATCCCCCTGCTCATCACGCTCAGCGACAGCCTGAAGGATTTCGTCGACGTGTACCGCGTGCCGCGGATCTGGATCCCCGATCCGCCGCGGTTCAGCAACTTCGCCCAGGTGTTCGAGACGCTCCCCTTCCACCGCTTCATCCTCAACACGGTGTGCATCACGGGCCTGGCCCTGTTCGGCCAGGTGTTGAGCGGGTGCCTCGTGGGCTACAGCTTCGCCCGGCTCAACTGGCCCTTCCGCGATGTCCTCTTCGTGGTGTTGCTCTGCACGATCATGCTCCCGCCCCAGATTACGCTCATCCCCGTGTTCATCATGTTCAATAAGATCGGCTGGGTGAACACCTGGCTCCCGCTGATCGTGCCCGCCTACTTCGGCGGCGGCGTGTTCAACGTCTTCCTCATGCGCCAGTTCTTCAAAACCATCCCCGTGTCCCTCGAAGACGCCGCCAAGATCGACGGCTGCTCGAGCATCCGCATCTTCGCCCAGATCATGGTGCCCCTGGCCAAGCCCGCCATCGCCACCATCTGCGTGCTCGGCTTCATCGGCCGGTGGAACGATTTCCAGGGCCCCCTCATCTACCTCTCCGACTACCTCAAGTACCCCATCTCGATGGGCATCTTCATGTTCAAGAGCACCGAATCCATGTTCGTCAACTACGTCATGGCGGCCAGCCTCATCGCCGTGGTGCCCGTGCTCATCATCTTCTTCTCGGCCCAGCAGTACTTCGTCAAGGGCATCGTGCTCACCGGCATCAAGGGGTAACGGGCGCAACGTTGCGAAGCGTTACGACGAGCGGCCGGCCCGTTCCGGGGTGTTCATCATAACCCAATATGATATAATCAGATACGCGCATCGTGCCGAGTCCCGGTCCTGGGCACGGCCCTTGCTCCCCTTCTCCTCGAAACGCAAACGAACACAATCACGAGTCGGGAGGATTAAGCATGCCCTTGTTTACGTTTACGTGTGAAGAGTGCGGACAGACGAGCGAGTTGTTGACGTCTGGAACCGACACCGGCTCGCTCAAGTGTCCTGCGTGCGGGAGCCCGAAGCTCAAGAAGGCGCTCTCCTCGTTTGCGGTGAAAGGCACTTCGAGCGGCGCGTCGTGCCCGACGGGCACCTGCCCGTTTTCCTGACGCGCGGCCGGCTACAGGCAATGACGGCGGAGGTGTGATTGATGCTGATTAAGGCATTGGCAATCGTATTGGCGGGCGCGGCATTCGGCGCGCTCATCGGATCGACACGAAGCTGCAAAGACGGGGCCTGCCCGCTCACGGCCAACCCGAAGCGGGGCGCGTTGTGGGGCGGTTTTCTGGGGCTGATGGTGGCTTTCTCGGTAGGCGCCCTCGGCCCGGCCGCGATGCCCGGCGTCGCCGTGGAGGACGACGGCGCAGCGGCATCCTCGGCCCTCACGCCCGTGACGTCCGAGGAGGACTTCAACCGGGAGGTTGCCGGGAACGAAGGACTCAGCGTCGTCTACTTCCATGCGAACTGGTGCGTGGCGTGCCGGCGGTTCAAGCCGACGCTCGAGGCCGTCGCGCGTGAATACGGCTCCCAGGCCAAATTCGTCAGCGTCAACACGGATCAACTGCGCGCGCTCTCCCAGTCCTATCGCGTCAAGTATCTGCCCACGACCATCGTGTTCAGGAATGGCGCCGAGGTGGCCCGGCTCGTCGGCATCGCCTCCCGAGACCACCTCATCGATGCCTTGACCTGAGTCCCGCAAGGCCGATAGACTCGCCGGCGTGCGGGCGTTCCGCGCGACAAGCTGGCGTCTATGCAACGGAACAGGCCTTGACGAAACCGTCTCAGGAACTGCGCACCCGGCTGGCCTCAGAGATCGACGCGATCGACATCGTCGACACCCACGAGCATGTGCCCGACGAAGCGGCCGCCTATGCCCATCCCCTCGGGCTCTTCGGATTTTTCGACCACTACGTCTCGTCTGATCTCGTGTCGGCGGGGATGCCGCGGGAAGCCCTTGAGCAGATGCGGAGCCCGGACAGCGGCCTGTCCATTGACGAGCGGTGGGCGTTGCTGGCGGACTTCTGGCCCTACGTGCGCCACACCGGCTACGGCCGCGCCATGCGCGAGTACATGGCCGACTTGTTCGACGTGGACGACATCGGCGAAGACACCTACGCCATCCTGTGCGAGCGCATCGACGCGGCCCACCGTCCGGGCTGGTATGAAACGGTGCTCAAAGACAAGGCGCGGATCGCGGCCGCCCTCGTGACCACCTGGCCCGGCCAGTCCGTAGCCGTCGATCCGGCGTACTTCCGCGCGGTGCCCATCCTCGATCACTACGCGACGGCGGCCACCCGGGCCGATCTCGAGGCCCTCGAAGCGGAGTCCGATCGCTCGATCCAGACCCTCGCGCAGTTGCTCGGAGCCCTTGAGGCGCGGCTGGCCGGGATCGTCGAACAGGGCGTGGCCGGGATCAAGGTGTTCCTCGCCTACCGCCGGCCGCTGCTCTTCGAGCGCGTGGACGAGGCCGCCGCGGCCCGCTGCTTCGACCGGATCTGGCTGTCCCAGGCGCTCGATCTCGCCTTCGAGGACTTGAAGCCGCTGCAGGACTTCGTGATGTGGCATCTTGTGGGGTTGGCGGCGGATCGCGGCCTGGCGATTCAGGTGCACACCGGGCTGCAGGAAGGCAACGGCAACTACCTCGAGAACTCGCGGCCCACGCTGCTCGCCAACCTCTTCATGGCCTTCGGCGACGCCCGGTTCGATCTGTTCCATGCAGGCTATCCCTACACCGGCGAGGCGGCGGCCCTTGCCAAGAACTTCGCCAACGTCGCCCTCGACCTCTGCTGGGTGCAGGCCATCTCCCCGCTCGTGGCCGCGCGCACCCTCGACGAATGGATCGACACCGTCCCCGCCAACAAGATCTTCGCGGTCGGGGGCGACTCGAACTACGCCGAGGGGGCGTATGGCCACTGCAAGGTGGCCCGCCGCGTCGCGTGCGAGGTGCTCGCGGGCAAAGTGGAGTCGGGCGGCCTGAGCGAAGACGAGGCGGCGTGGTACGCGCGCCGGATCCTGCGGGAGAACGCCGAGGCCTTCTTCCGCCTCGACCTGGGCAACGCGACGGACCGCGCGTGACGCCTTGTCCGGGGCACTTAAACCCAAGGGAGGTAATCGATTATGGCGACAGGCCAGCCCCAGGAGGTGACCCCGGCGAAGATATGGCTCGCTGCCGCGGCCGTGCAGGCGAACACGGTGGTCTACATCGTGGCTTGGGCGCTGTTGACGCACACGGGCGCCATTCCGGAAGAGGGCCTCTCCCCCATGGAGCCCGATGTCGCCAACCTGCTCGGAATCGTGCTGCTCGTGCTCGGCATCGCCTTTGTTGCTGCATCGCTGGTGGCGCGTTCTGTTATGCTGGCGCGGCGGCCGCCCGGCGTCGATCCGCTCGCCCACTACCTGCGCACCATGCTGGTGTCCATGGCGCTGGGCACCACGCCGAGCATCTTCGGCCTGGTGTACGCGCTCATGACGGGCACGGTGCAGATTCCCCTCATCCTGTGGGGATGCGGCCTGGCATCCGGCATTTTGCTCTTTCCGAGCCGTAGTCTCCTGGAGTCCCTCGTGGCGTCTCGCGAGTCGGCGGCCGCCCTTCGCGACGCGGCGGGCGGGCCGAAGGAATTGCGGTAGGCCGGGGGGGCTGTACGGCCAAGGCATTGGCCTACAATTGTTTGACTTGGCCCGCGCGAATATGGCATACTCCAGGCCTGTACAAGAAGAAGAGCAAGGGAAGAACCGCCCAGTCACGCAACGGGCGTGGCGCCGACGAGAGGATCGGGGCGAACGTACAGCCTACCACTGGCTTCACTTTCCACAATCTTCTGCCTTGATGGACAGGTGCTACGACACGGATGACGCTTCGCGGTGCAAACCGCAGGCCGGATAGCAGGTGAGACTCGCGGGGCTGCCCGCACGAAACCGACAGACAGGTCGACACGGAACACGAAAGGAAGGAGCTATGGCTACCAAGGTTGGAATCAACGGATTCGGTCGCATTGGCCGCAACGTGTACAAGCTGCTCAGGGAAGAAGCGGATCTCGAGGTGGTTGCGATCAACGATTTGACGGACGCGAAGACCCTCGCGCATCTGCTCAAGTACGACACCGTGAGCGGCGTGTACGGCAAGTCGGTTTCTGCGAAAGAAGACGCGATCGTCGTGGACGGCGAAGAGGTCAAGGTCACGGCCGTCAAGAACCCGGCCGAGCTCCCCTGGAAAGCCATGGGCGTCGAGCTCGTGCTCGAATCCACGGGCGTGTTCCGCAAGAAGGACCAG
Source organism: Candidatus Hydrogenedentota bacterium (assembly GCA_016934125.1). Classification (GTDB taxonomy): domain Bacteria; phylum Hydrogenedentota; class Hydrogenedentia; order Hydrogenedentales; family SLHB01; genus JAFGTL01. The sequence goes on along the minus strand of JAFGTL010000665.1, from coordinate 4,371 downwards.
TGCCTGATGCACGTCGAAGCGGGCGCCAAGAAGGTGCTGCTGAGCGTGCCGCCGAAGGATGAGGTCGACGCCATCGTGGTGATGGGCGTGAACGACGAGACGCTGAAGGACAGCGACATCGTGATCTCGAACGCGAGTTGCACGACGAACTGCCTGGCCCCGGTTGCCAAGGTGCTCCACGAGAGCTTCGGCATCAAGCGCGGGCTCATGACCACCACCCACGCCTTCACCAACGATCAGAAGGTGCTCGACATGCCGCACTCGGACCTGCGCCGTGCGCGCGCCGCGGCCTGCTCGATCATCCCGACGACCACCGGCGCCGCCCGCGCCGTCGGCAAGGTGCTCCCGGCCCTCAACGGCAAGCTCGACGGCATGGCCATGCGTGTGCCGACCCCGGACGGATCGGTGGTCGACCTCGTGGCCGAACTCGAGAAGAACACGACCGCGGAAGAGGTGAACGCGGCCATGAAGGCAGCCGCCGAGGGCCCGCTGAAGGGCATCCTCGAGTACTGCGAAGATCCGATCGTGTCCTGTGACGTCATCGGGAATCCGGCCTCGAGCGTCTTCGATTCGCTGTGCACGACGGTGATGGACGGCAACTTCGTGAAGGTGATCTCCTGGTACGACAACGAGTGGGGCTACTCCTGCCGCTGCGTCGACCTGTTCAAGAAGATGGCTTAGGAACGCGTATGGGGCCCGCGCGATATCGCGCGGGCCCCGTTTTGGAGTATGCAGACATGGACAAGCTGACGATTGAAGACCTGGACGTCAAGGGCAAGCGCGTCCTGATGCGCGTGGACTTCAACGTCCCGCAGAACGAGGACGGCACCGTCCGCGACGATACGCGGATCCAGGCCGCGCTCAAGAGCATCAACTACGTCCGGGACAACGGCGGAATGCTTATCCTGATGTCCCACCTCGGCCGGCCCGGCAAGCCGGAAAAGGCCGAGTCCGACGAAGAGAAGGCCAAGATCATCAAGAAGAACGCCCTGCTCAAGATGGATCCGGTGGCCGATCGGCTCCGCGAACTCGTCGGCGGCAACGTGACGAAGCTCGACGCCATCGCCGGGCCGGAGGTCGAGGCGGCGGTGGCCGCCATGCAGCCGGGCGACATCATCCTGCTCGAGAACACCCGGTTCCATCCGGGCGAAACCAAAAACGACCCCGAACTGTCGGCCCAGTTGGCCAAGCTCGGCGACGTGTACGTGAGCGACGCGTTCGGGAGCGTCCACCGCGCCCACGCCTCGACGGAGGGCGTCACCAAGCACATGAGCCAGAGCGCGGCCGGTTTCCTCGTGGCCAAAGAAATGGCCTTCTTCGGCAAGGTGCTGTCCAGTCCGGATCGGCCGCTCGTGGCCATCCTGGGCGGCGCCAAGGTGTCCGACAAGATCCTCGTGATCGAGAACCTGCTGAATCTCGTCGACACGCTCGTCATCGGCGGCGGCATGGCCTACACGTTCATGAAGGCCCAGGGCTACGAGATCGGCAATTCGCTGCTCGACGAGGCCGGCATCGAGGTCGCGAAAAAGGTACTGGCCGCGGCCTCCGAGAAGGGCGTCGAACTGCTGCTGCCCGAGGACACGGTGGTGGCGGACGCCTTCGACAACGGCGCCAATACGAAGATCGTGGGCCTCGGCGGCATCGAGCCGGGCTGGCAGGGGCTCGACATCGGCCCGAAGACGATCGAGACGTTCTGCGCCGCGATCAAGAAGGCGAAGATGGTGGTGTGGAACGGCCCGGTAGGCGTGTTCGAGATGGACAATTTCGCGAAGGGCACCATCGCCATTGCGGAACTGCTGGCCGGCTCGGACGGTATCGTCAGCATCATCGGCGGCGGCGACACGGCCGCGGCGGTGAAGCAGTACGGGCTCTCGGAGAAGATGTCGCACGTGTCGACGGGCGGCGGGGCCTCGCTGGAGATGTTGGAAGGAAAGGAACTGCCGGGGCTCGCAGCCCTGACGGACAAATAGGGTTCGGGCGCCCCATGACGGGGCGCCTGGCGTAGACTGCCCGGTTCTCGGACGCATGCTTCACCGACGGCGGCCTGGGAACGGGGTGAATGAACACGAAAGGGTGAGAACGATGGCGACGACGACCAAGGAACGAAAAGAAGAGATCATCAAGACCCACGCCACGCATGAAGGCGACACGGGCTCGCCGGAGGTGCAGATCGCGCTCCTCACCGAGCGGATCAACCACCTCACGGGGCATTTTCAGACGCACAAGAAGGACTTTGCCGGGCGGCGCGGCCTTCTGAAGCTCGTGAGCCGGCGGCGGCACCTGCTGGATTACGTCCGCAAGAACGATGTCGAGCGGTATCGCGCCATCGTCAAGGCCCTCGGGCTTCGCAAGTAGGCGCGCCGCCGGGCCGTAGGGCCCGGCCGCCGGCGAACGGCCGGCGTTAATCAACGGAAACAACAACATAGAGTAATAGATGCAGTATTTGGAACGGATTGGGAGACGTTCCATAGACACTGGAGTAGGAAGAGAATGATTGAACGTCTCTCTGTACAAGTCGGCTCGACGGAAATCACGTTCGAGACCGGCAGAATTGCGAAACAGGCCCACGGGGCCGTCCTGGTGACACAGGGCGACACGGTGGTGCTGAGCGCGGTCGGCGTCGCGTCGGAGGCCCGCCCCGGGCAGGGCTTTTTCCCGCTGACGGTCGAGTACCGCGAGAAGGGCGCGGCCGCCGGCCGGATTCCGGGCAACTACTTCCGCCGGGAAGGCCGCCCGAGCGAGCGCGAGATCCTCGTGTGCCGCATGACGGACCGGCCCTTGCGCCCCCTGTTTCCCAAAGGGTTCATGAACGAAACCCAGGTGTTCTCCACCGTGTTCTCGGCGGACAACATCAACAACCCCGATATCATGTCCATCAACGGCGCGTCCGCCGCGCTGCACATCTCGAAGATCCCCTTTGCGGGCCCCATCGGCGCGGTTCGCGTCGGCCTGATCGGCGGGGAACTGGTGGCCAACCCGAGCATGGCGGACATGGAGGAGAGCGCACTCGACATCGTCATCGCCGGCACCAAAGACGCCATCACCATGGTGGAAGGCCAGGCGTCCGAGTTGTCGGAAGATCAGATGCTCGAGGCGCTCGAGTTCGGCCACGGGCACATCCGCACCATCTGCGAAACCATCGAAACGCTCCGGGAGCGCGTCGGCGTTGAGAAGATGGTGTTCGAGATGCCCGCACCGCCCGAGGACATCGTTGCCGACGTGGAAGGCCTGGTGGCGGGGCGTCTCGAAGAGGTGTTCGCCCTTGTCGAGAAGCAGGCGCGCCAGGAGGCGCTGGATGCGCTCAAGACCGAACTGCACGACACGCTCCTCGAGCGATACGGCGAGGAGCTGTTCGAGGAGCGGCAGGAGGTGGTCGGCGAGATCTTTGATCAGGCGTACAAGCGCATCATGCGCGCCAAGGTGATCCAAACCAACAGGCGCGTGGACGGGCGCGCCCTCGATCAGATCCGCCCGATCTCCATCGAGGTCGGGGTTCTGCCGCGCGCCCACGGCTCGGCCCTGTTTACCCGCGGCGAGACGCAGGCCCTCGTGAGCACGACCCTGGGCACCAGCCGCGACGAACAACGGCGCGACGAACTCACCGGCGAGGAATTCCAGCGGTTCATGCTGCACTACAATTTCCCGCCGTACTCCGTAGGCGAAGTGCGCCGCATCACCGGCCCGGGCCGGCGCGAGATCGGCCATGGCAAGCTCGCTGAGCGCGCCATCGAGAAGCAGATTCCCAACGGCGATCCAGAAGGCGATGAGTTCCCCTACACCATCCGCGTGCTGTCCGATATCACCGAGAGCAACGGCTCGAGTTCCATGGCAACGGTGTGCGGCGGTACGCTGAGCCTGATGGACGCCGGGGTGCCGCTGAAGGCGCCGGTGGCGGGCATCGCGATGGGCCTGATCAAAGAAGGCGACGACGCCTGCGTGCTGAGCGACATCCTCGGCGCCGAGGATCACCTCGGCGACATGGACTTCAAGGTGTGCGGCACGCGGAACGGGATCACGGCGTTCCAGATGGACTGCAAGATCGCGGGCGTGTCGCGCGCACTCATGAACCAGGCATTGCTTCAGGCCCAGGCCGGACGGATTTTCATCCTGGACAAGATGGCCGAAGTCCTGGCGGAACCGCGCGCCGAGATCTCGCCGTACGCACCGCGCATCTACACCATCCAGATCCCCGTCGACAAGATCCGCGACGTCATCGGCCCGGGCGGCAAGGTCGTCCGCGAGATCCAGGCCACGACGGGCGCCGAGATCGACATCGAGGACGACGGCACGATCAACGTGGCCGCCGTGGATCAGGAGAGCGCCGACGCCGCCATCGAGATGATCCGCGCCATCGTGACCGTGCCCGAAGTG
>JAFGTL010000664.1 GCA_016934125.1 Candidatus Hydrogenedentota bacterium | reverse complement strand
GGCATGCACATGTTCATGCTGCCGACGGTGCCGCCGATATGGATCTCGTATGCGACCAGGATCACCATTTCGCTGCCCGCGACGATCTGCACGATGAGCGGATCGCTCTCCTGGGCCACGACGCTCAGCTTGAACTCGACCAACTGATCCCATGAGCGCCGGAGGCTGTCCAGGATCATGAGGACGATCCGGGTGATGATCCGGTTTTCGATCTCAGTCAGCTCCCGCGGGGAACTCAACGGCGCGCCCGTGCCTCCCAGAATGCGATCCACGATGGGAAACACGACCGCGGGATTCAGCTCGATGACCGCGTTGCCTTCCAGGGGGGCCATGTTGATGATCGACATGGAGGTTGGGCGCGAGATGGACAGAATAAACTCGTCATAGGTCAACTGATCGATGGATACCAGATCGACGCGGACGACGGTGCGCAGGAACGGTGGCAGTGCGATGCTGAGTTCCCGGGCGAACATCTCGAACAGGCTCTGTAACCCCTTGAGCTGTTCCTTTGATACGCGCTCGGGCCGACGGAAGTCGTAGTGCATCATGTCCCGCGAGTCGACGCGGTCGTAGGCCTTTTCTTCGACCTCGACCTCACCCTTGGAGACGGCGTCGAGCAGCATGTCGACTTCGTCTTGACTAAGGATGTCCGCCATGCCGAGCCTTACCTCCGTCGCGTCCCCCGGGGACCTCTCTTGACAAAACCGAGTATAGCACAGGCCCTAGAGACGCGCAAGCAACCGGCGGATCTAACACTTTCAGCCCGAGTTAGATACGCAGGTTCACCCTTCCGGCGGGCGGGCCTGAAGCCCTTTTCGGCTCGAGCCCGTCAACCACCGCGTCGGGGCGCGCGTTATGCCGGTCGAATGCCGTCGTGAGTCCCCAAACAGGGCAGGCGCACCCTAGACGCCCACCTTGTTCCTCTGCGCGCGGGCCTGGTTCCCCCCGGGCCCGCGGGCCTCCTTCAGGCCCGTCAGCCGGTTCGCAACAGGCGGTTCAGCCGGCGCCGGGCGGCCACCCCCCAAGCCGAATCCAGGGCGGCAAGCCAATCGAGCCGGCCGTCCACCTTTGCCCGGAACGAGGCAGGACTATCCGTGGCGTCAATCCAGATGCGGCGCAGCGTCCAGGCGTCGGCTCCCGCGCGGTTCGTGCCGTACCGGTTCGACACGGCGCAGGTGAACCCGCACTCGCGCACGAGGCGGACTGTGGTCTCGGTGTAGTCGGTCGCGGCGCCGAAGGGATACGCGAATGAGGCCGGGGGCGCCCCGAGGTGCCGCTCGATGAGGCGGGCGGACTCGGCGATCTCATCGCGCTGTTCTGCGGGATCCAAGTGCGCCAGACGCCGGTGGCTCATTGAATGGGCGCCGATTTCCACGCCCGCCGAGGCGAGTTCGCGCGCTTCGTCCCAGGTGAGCAGGCTGCTTGTGGCGGGATCGTGGTCGTGGTCGAGCATGCCGCCCATGCGGCCCGCCACGACGAATACCGTGGCCGGAATCCCGAACTCGTGCAGAACGGGGGCGGCATGGGTCAGGTTGTCACGGTATCCGTCATCGAAGGTCACGGCAACGCCGGGCGCGGCCTGAGCCGCCTCCGCCAGGGGAATCGGCCTGCAATGCTCGGCCAACCAGGCCATCTGCGCCCGGAACGCCTCTACGGACACGTTCATTTCGTGCTCGCGCGAGCCGACACTGTGGTACGTGAGAATGCGCGAATCCCCTCCGCGGCGCGGAGCCAGCCCGCCCGCGGTGCGCACCGCGGCCTTGACCGCCACCTTGATCAGGCGTTTCGCGCGGGATCCTTGTGCTGCCAATCCGCCCTATCCTTCTCGGCTGCTTCCGGGCACGCGCTTATGCACGGGGCAGTTCCTTGGCCGTGAGGTAGCCCCAGGCGTAGCCGCATGCGTACGAGCAGTACGCCGCAAACCGCATCCACTTCCATTGCAGGGCCGACTTGGCCAGCCGGAGGGGGAACCGCAGGATGCGGAACCCGAGGCTTGTCCGGGCCTGGAATCCGGCCGAGTCGAGTTCCTCGTGTGTCTCGTAGACGCTTTCTGGCTGGAACCGCTGGGCGTATGCCGAGCCGAAGCCGTTTCGGAAGAATGTCTTGAGGAGTCTGCGCCAGCCGTCGGGCAGCGGATGATGAATCCGCGCGTGCGGCACCAGCACAACCCGGTATCCGGCCCGCCGTAACCGGACGCGGAGGTCGGGATCCAATCCGCGCAGAATGTCCTCCCGCTCGCCGCCGACCTCCCGGAACACCTCCGCGCGAAAGGCGCAGCATCCGTGGCACGCCAGGTCGCTGTCGGTAATCGCGTCGACGACCGGCGTGTTGAACCGGGGGAACTGGGTCGCGGCGCGGCGCTGGAATGCGCTGGCCTCAGGCGGCAGCACGATGCTGGCGCCCGCCATGCCGATGCTGGGGTCGCCGTCCAGGGCCGCGATGAGGCGTTCGAACACCGTCTCGTCGGCAAGGCGGCTGTCGTCGTCAAGTACGATGAGGATCTCGCCTTGGGCCGCGGCCGCCCCCTGGTTGATTGCCCGGCCCTGGGGCGATACCCCCTTGATCACGTGCAGTTCGATGTCCTGGAGCGTCTGCCGTTCGACACTCTCGAGCAATCGGGGCACACAGCCGTCCCGGTGTCCGTCCCACGAGGGGATGATGACCGATACGCGTGGGCTGTTCTTGTCGTGCGTCACGGCGACCTCGATACGCCGGCCTAGTCTTTCGGGCGGAAGGCCATTGTACACTCTACGCGGCGGGCCGTGCTCGGGGGATAGGTGGCCGAGATGCGCGTCAGGACGCCTCGCTTCGCGTTCGCCTTGCAGGCCTCCTCGAGCCGCTCCGCCGTCCACGTGGCGTCCTGGATCCGGAGTTCGAGCACGCCCTCGTCGGAGGCGATGCGGGCCGTCCCGCCGTCCACGGCGACGTCCAGCCAGGTGATGAAGGCTTCCTCGACCTCCAGGCCGTCGCCCTCGAACCGGAACTCATCGACGAAGGAAACGGTGCCGTCGGGCTCGAGGCGGAGCGTGCGTTCCAGGGCGGAAAGCCCGGGGCCCGGATAGGCGTCCGCAAACGATATCCGGGCCGACTTGCCCGGGAGCGCCTCGACGACGCCGCGCCGTTCGGCGCCCGCCTCCTGAAGCCGCCCGCCGATGCGGGGCACGCTGTGGCCGTATGAGTTCGCGAACACGTTCTCATACCGATCGCGGCCGAAATAGGCCTTGCTGTAGAGGCCGCCGCCCGGATCGCACAAGTACGTCACCCCGCCGATGCGGAGGATGAAGCTGCCCACGTCGTTGTGGTTGTGGGGTTCGGCGTTGTGGCCCCCTTTGGCCATGAGCGCCAGGCGGCGCCCCGACGCCTCTGCCACGAACCGCACGAGGCCGGCCTCGGGCAGCACGAGATCCTCCGCTGCGGGGAGCGCGGGCACGGAACCGTCCCACCACAGGATGTTGCGAAGGGCCGTGGTGAACCGGGAGCCGGTGGGGGTGCCCACTTGGGCCAGGAGCATGCCCTCGCCCGTGCGCTCGGCGAGTCGCGCCGCCAGGAAGGGGTATATCGACGAGCTCTCGTGGCTGTCCGCGAAGCTCGCGAACACATGGCGGTCGAGGGCCACCATGGAGGGGTAGTGCGCGATCCGCCGGACTTTCTCAAGCCCGAGCAGGTCGATGCGCCCGTTTGTCCTCGAACGGAGCATCTCGGCGAAGGATACGAAGTGGATCAGGCCGTAGTTCCAGTAGCCGATGCCTTCCAGGCAGGCGCCGTCCTCGGTGAAGGCGCGGTCAATGAACCGCCCCAACTGCGCGAGCACCCGCGAGAGGGCCTCGGCCTGCCGGGCCACATCGGGCTCGAGCAGCAGGAACGTCTGGCCCACCGAGCCCGCGCATACCCCCGTCCAGTTGTTGCTGCCGCAGTCCCACCAGAACGTGTCGCCGCGCTCGAGGTAGGGCGTGAGGATCCGTTCTTGGATCTCGGCGCGCACCCGGTTCTGGACTTCGCCCGGGAGCCGATCGCCGAGGATCATCAGCACATGGGCGAGGTCGACCGCCGTCTCGGCGGCGAACAGATCGATGTACGGCCCGTCGTGAGCTTGGTGCTCATGGGCCGGCAGCACCCAGTTCGTTTCCTCACAGATGCTCCAGATCAGATCGTTGATCCGATCGATGCGCCCGTCGTCCTGGCCAAGCCATGCCGCGCAGGTCTCCTGGGTGAGATACGTGCGCTTCAGGAAGTACGGCGCCTCGTATGGCGGACGCTGCCCCGAACGGAGGAATTCGCGGTACTTGGTATACGTGGTCTCGGGGATCTCGGGCCCGGCCGTGCGCCCCCACTCGAGCATCTGACGGCCCACGGGGGTCTCCGCCCACGCGGCCGCGTCTCGCAGTGCCAACTCAGGGAGAAACGGTCCGGGCTCTGACAGCACGGCCTGCAGTTCATCCGCCGGATACGACATCATAGATCCCTTCTCAGGGTCAGTTGCGGCTACGCCCGGTGAGCACATCAGAGCCCACACCGCCGCCGTCAAGACATAGCGAGAGATACACATGCAGAGGAGTCTACGCAAAACGGCGCCGGCAGTCCACCCCAATCTCTGCCTGGCACGGCCTCCGGCGCCACACCATTCGGGCCGGAAAGCCGCGGACTGGGGCTATATGTTGTATCAATTTCGTCAAAAATGAGCACATATTGTACTTTTTTGTTGCATCTCGGGCAGCCACGTGATAGTATCCACTACGATATGTTGTGTCTTAGGGGTCGATTCTCGGCCTTGGATTGCTACATATTGTGCTGAATGAGACCGGGGGCATGCGGCCTTATATTGCGGCCGGTTCCCAGGGAGCCTCAATGAAGACGAAAAGTCTGATCGTGAATTTCCCGGGCTACCCCTTTGATATCAACCAGTTGCTTCCTGTCCACCAGTTGGCCTCGGTTGCGGCGTGCCTGCTCGCAGAGGGCCATGAGACGCAGATCTGCGACTTCGCGACGCCAGACACGATGGCGACGCTGTTTCCGGCCGAGGCACGCGACACGGCCACGGCGCTCGCTGACTATCTGCTCATGGATTCGGTGCCCAACCCAATGACGACGCTCCATCTGCTCTGGCGGGTGCGCACAGCGGATCGGGCGTACCGGCGGCGGCATGGCGTCGCCTGCGCGCGGGCGACGGGCTGGCTGGCCTCAGCCCGCCACCTCGATTTCGTGGTGCTCCACTTGGCCACGGCCGACGATTTCCACGGTGCGGCAACGATGGCCGAAGGCATCAAGGCGCTTCGCCCAGGCGTGGGCATCGTCGTACTCGGGGCTTTCGCCGACCTGTTCGCGGTCGATCTTCTGGATGCCGCCCAGGCCTTCGACTGCGTGTGCGTAGGGGATCCTGAGCATGGTATCGTCGGCCTGGCCGATTCCATCCACGAACGTGATTCCTGGCGCCGCATCCCGAACCTCGTCTACCGCGATGGCGGCCGGGCCGTGGCGACGGAGCGACGGACGGTTGTGAACCTGGACCACCTGCCGGCGCCTGCATACGAGCAGGAGGTGTATCCCGCCGTTGCGGCCGGGGACAAGCTTCATCTCTTCGGTATTGAGGAAAGCCGTGGATGCGGTGGCAGTTGCCGCGGGTGCCCCCAGGCGGGCGGGCCGGGGCGTGACCGCGAGGCGGGCCCCCTGTCCCGGCGCACGAAGTCGGCCGCGGCGGTGTGCGATGAGATCGAGGCCCTGGCGGGCCGGTATGGCGCGAGCGCGTTCCGGATCCTGGGTTCGGGCACCGAGGCCTCCCGCATCGATGGGGTGGCGTCGGCCATCCTGGCGCGCGGCATCCGGGCGTCCTACACGAGGACCGTGCATCCGGCGGCCGCGGACGCGCCGGGCGGCGGCGCGAAACGCCCCGAGCAGTGCGAGGTTCTGCTCCGGGGACTGCAGGCGTCGGGCTGCGTGGGACTCACCGTGCACGCCGAGACCGGCAGTCAGCGCCTCCTCGACGACCACTTCGGCGCGGGATTCACGGTCACACAGTTGGAGCGTGTGCTCCGGGGCGCGCGGGGCCAGGGCCTGTTCACCGTTGCCCGGCTCACCTTTCCGACGCCGCCGGACGACCGCCACACGCGGGCCGAGACGCTTCGCCTGCTCGAGCGGACTATGCCGCACGCGGCCCCGGTGGAGATGCCGCTGGTGCTTCCCGGCTCGGCCTGGTATAGCAACGCCGCTTCCTTCGGCTATGCGATCAGCCGGAGACACCACTTCGCGCGTATCCTGCGGCATCGCACGCAATTCCCCCTGCCTCCGGATCGCTGGCGCCTCCTTCCCCAAGGGGCCGACACGCTCAGCCCCGGCCAGGCCATCGCCGCGCATGAGGAGCTCTTGTGCGACATCCGGCAGCAGGGCATCCTGGCTGCGGGGTTCGATGGCGCGCCGTTGCTGGCCCAGGCGGCCGGGCACAATGGGCCGCTCGGCGAGTTCATCGTGCAGCTTCAGCGGGATCTCTTGACGGGAAACGCCCCTGCGGTGGCCCGTCTTGTGGCCCGCTTCAACCAAGGAATCCGCGTCGCTGGCACCCGGGCCGGATTGCATCCGTATGCGCCGGCCGAGAAGGCGGCCAACAACTAGACGCGATCCGTGGTGTGGATACAACCGGCAACCTGAACCGCGGCCGGGCGGTTGGCGGTGCAACGCGGGCCCCTCGGGCCGAGGATACGGAGTAGCATGGAACCGATTGTCATCACGGGATTGGGAGTGCTGGCCTGTAACGGACTGGGGCGCGATGCGTTCTGGAAGGCGTTGGCGGAAGGGCGGTCGGGGATCCGCCGGCTCGATCGATTCGATGCTTCGGGGCTTCCTTGTCAAATCGCGGGGCAGCTCTGGGACTTCAATCCTGAGGACTTCATGAGAAAGACTACGGTGCGCCATTGGCACCGGCACGTACATCAGGCGGTAGCGGGGGCGCGTCTTGCCGTGGAAGACGCGGAGCTGACCAAGGCGGGGTACGATGCGGAGCGGATGGCCGCGGGCGTCGGCACGAGCATCGGAAACCCGAATGAAGCCTGGCAGACTCAACGCGAGGCCTATGAATCGCATGGATACCGGCAGATCGACCGCCGGGGCTCGTCGGCTTTCTCCGGCCATTCGGCAACCGTGCATTTGACGATCGATTTCGGGTTGCGGGGGCCGGCCGTCACGATCGCCAGCGGGTGCGCAACGGGACTTGATGTGCTGGCCTGGGGCGCGACACAACTCCGCATGAACCGGGCCGATGCGGCCGTAGTCGGGGCAACCGAATCGCCCATATTCCCGCTGTCGTTCGCGTCGGCCTGTTCCCTGGGCATCCTGTCCAAACGAAACGACGAACCCGACAAGGCCATGCGCCCTTTCGATCGCAACCGGGACGGGATCGTGTTGAGCGAGGCCGCGGTTTCTGTGGTGATGGAGCGGGCCGACCGGGCTCGTGCGCGGGGCGCGCGCATTTACGCGGAAGTGGTCGGGTTCGGATCCGCAGCGGAGGGGCGTAATCCCCTGGTGTTGGACTCGAAGGGCGAGGCCCTTGCCCGGGCCGTGCGGAACGCCCTGCGCGACTCGGGCCTCGAGCCGCACGACATCGATCACATCGAGGGGCACGGCGTCTCCCTCGAGATGTATGACCGCTGCGAAACGACCGCCTACAAGGCCGCGTTGGGGGAGCACGCGTACCGGATTCCCATCTCGGCGGTGAAGTCGATGACGGGGCAGGCGTACGCGGCGGGCGGGTTGCTCGGGGCGGCGGCGGCGCTGATGACGCTCGATAGCGGCGTTGTGCCGCCGACGGTCAACCTGGACGATCCGGATCCGGAGTGCGATCTGGACTTCGTCCCCAACCGGAGCCGGCTGAACGACGTGGAGACCGCGTTGATCGCGGCCATGAGTTTCGGGGGCACCCACACGGCGGCCGTGCTGCGACGAATGAACTGATGCCACCGACGTCGACATACATCGTCAACGCACTGCTCGGGCTCTGCGCCGTGCTGGCGCCGCTGCTCGGTCTCGTCGTCCTGATCAAGAATCCGCGCCACGCCACCCATCGGGCCTTCGCGCTACTCACCCTGAATATCACGCTGTGGACTGTCGGCGTGCTGATCATCACGCACTGCCATTCGGAGGAATCCGCCTGGCTTTGGATCCAGATCACGTTCTGCATTTCGGGCTTCTTCCCCGCGACCTTCGTGCACTTCGTGAGCCTGTTTCCCGGGCCGCGCATGGAAGCCCCGCGCTGGTTCATCGCGAGCTTGTATGCCGTTGGCGTGCTGCTGTGTCTAGGGGCCTTCTCGCCCTGGTATATCAAGGCCGTCGAGGTCTCCCCCAACCTGCCTCCCCAGGTGACATACGGCCCCGTGTTCTATCTCTTCGTCGTGTGCATCGCGGGCGGGCAGTTGTTCACATACTTGCACCTGTTTCTCAAACTACAGCGCGCCTCGGGCATCGCACGACGGCAGATCGAGCATGTTTTGCTGGGCATCATGCTCTCCACGGTGCTGGCTTCGGCCACCAATGTGTTCGGCCCGGCCCTGCAACTGGAGTCCCACGAGCAGTACGGGCCGGTGTTCATGGTGCTGCTCCTCGGGTTCTTCTTCTATGCCATCGTCCGCTACCATCTCCTCGACATCTGGGTGATCCTCTCGCGCACCACTGTGTACGCGGTGAGCATCGGATTCGTCACGATCACGTTCCTCGGCATCTTCTCGCTCGTGTCATGGATGCTGCACACCGATCGCACGCCGCGCAGCATCATGCCCACGCTCGTCGCCGCGCTGGTGATCACCTTCGTGCTCCAGCCCTTGCGGGAATACGTGCAGCTTCTGTTGAACCGAACCGTGCTCAAGCGGCGCTATGACCCCAACCGGCTGCTGGTTCGGGCCAGCAAGGGGGCCACGCAGATCGTTCACCTCGACCACCTCCTCGAGACGGTGTGCCGCGACATCAGCGAAACCCTCGGCGTGGACATCATCCGGGTGTTGCTGGTGGACGAGAAAGACCCGCAAACCCTGGTGACGGAGTATTCGAGCCGGCCCAAGGAACAAGGCGCGCGCACCCGGGCGTACGCGGAGTTGCTCCGGTATATGGCGTCGGATTCGGATCCGATCGTGCTGGAACAGCTTCTGCGGTCGGGCCTTCGGGACGATCAGACGCACATCGCGGAGATGCTCGCCGACCTCGATGCGTATCTCTGTACGCCGCTCCGGGCGAAATCGGGCCTGATCGGGATGCTCACCCTCGGCCCGAAGACGTCCCGCGACATGTATACGAACGACGACCTCGTCGTGTTCACGGCGCTGGCGACCCCGTTGGCCGCGGCCATCGAGAACGGGCGCCTCTACCGCAAACTGGAGGAGACCAACCTTCACCTTGCCCGTGTTCTGAGCGGCATGCGGGGCGGGGTGGTCGCCGTAGACATTCACGGAACCGTGACCACCGTAAACGACAGTGCTTCGGAGATCGCGGGGCCGATCACCTCCGGGCAGCACTTCTCGTCGCTCACGCAGCCGGTTGTCGACATCCTGCGCCAGACCCTGGGCCGCCAGCGAGGCATCACCGATTTCGAGACCGTCATCCCGCGCCCAGGCGGCAGCAATATCCCGGTGGCCATGTCGTCCTCTTGCCTCACCGCGGCGGACGGTGAACTGACCGGCGCAATGGTGATGTTGTACGACCTTACTCAGGTCAAGCGGCTCGAGCAGAACGTCCAACGGGCCCACCGGCTGTCGTCGATCGGCACCCTGGCCGCCGGCATGGCCCATGAGATCAAGAACCCTCTGGTATCCATCAAGACGTTCACGCAACTCCTTCTCGAACGCTACGATGATCCGGACTTCCGCTCGACCTTCTCGGAGGTCGTGCCCAATGAGGTGCAGCGTATCGACTCGATCGTCACCCATCTGCTCGACTTCGCCCGCCCGAAACCGCTCAATTTTGCGCCGCACAACTTGCGTGCTATCATTGAGGAGGTCCTCCTGCTCGTCGAGAACCAGACCCGGAAGGAGGATATTGTGGTCGAAACGGAGTTCCCGGACGAGTCGACGGAGGTCTATGGGGACGAACAACAGCTACATCAGGTGTTTCTGAATCTCGTGCTAAACGCCATCGACGCCATGCGCACGACGCGGGGCAACGTGCTGCAGATCCGGCTGACGCGCGACCGCATGTACCTGCGACGAAACGGTTCGGCCCCTTTGGACGTAGAGTGTGTGAAGGTCGCCGTAAGCGACACGGGCGTCGGAATCCCGCAGGACGGCGTCGACCGGGTCTTCACGCCCTTCTATACGACGAAGGAGACCGGCACCGGATTGGGGCTCTCGGTGGTGCACGGCATCGTCACTGAACACGGCGGCGAGATCGACGTCAGGAGTACGCCCGAGGTAGGCGCGACGTTTGTGGTCAGTCTGCCCCTCTCGAGGCCGGAGGACGCATAACCGATGAATGTCTTGCTGATTGTCGCTGAAGACCGCGCGGTCTGCGAGTCGTTGCGCGCGGCCGTCTCGGAGACCGATCTGGTTCTCGTCGAGCCGACGGTTGAGGAGGCATTGCGTCGTCTCATTGCCATCAAGGCCGACGCGGTCATCGTGGACGATGCGCCGGGCCTGGGGCGGCACGCGGTGGCGCGGCTGGCGGAGTCGCTCTCGGGGACTCCGCTGCTGGCCTTGTCGTCCCGCGACGATCCGGAGGCGCGGGCCGCGCTCAACCTGGCCGGCGCACGAGCCGTGCTGGTAAAGCCGTTCTCGTGCGATGATCTGCGAAACACCCTCAGCCAAGCCACCCGCGAGCCGGGCACGGGATTCCCGCCCGCACCTGCCCGCGGCGTCGCCACGCCTTCGGCGGCCAGCGTCAGCCGGCACCAGACCGCGCTCCGGTGGTTGAGCCGTACGGGGAGCCAGATCGGCGATCCGGCGGCCATCTGCCGCAGCCTTGTGGACGCCCTGACGGACATCTTCGACTGCGTGCGATGCGGGGTGCTCGTGCAGCAGGGGGAGACGTTCCGGCTCGCGGCGAGCCAAGGCCTCCCGCCCGGGCTGGCCGACTCGATCCGGCTGACGTGTTCAGCGGGCCTGATGCGGGGGTTTGAGACGTCCCCTGGCCTGACGGAACGGGCCACCCATCCGGATCCCGAGGCCGCCAAGGAAATGCAGGTGCTCAGCGCGCGTCTGGCCGTCCCACTTCTCCGGGGCGGGCGCGTGTCGGGCGCCATTGTGCTCGGCGACAAGGCGTCCGGGGGCGATTACGGAAGCGATGAACGGGAACTGCTCACCACGGTGGCGCGGTGCGCGGGCATCTCGTTCGAGAATGCACACCTCTATTCCGGGATGGCGCGGCAACAGAGCCGGCTCGACGCAGTCCTGGCCAACATCACCGCCGGCGTCGTGGTGGTCAGCCCGCAGAAGACGATCTCGATGATGAACCAGAGCGCCGAGCGCATCCTCCACTTGCGCGCCGTGGACGTGCTGGGCCGGAGCGTTCAGAAGCTGGGTTCCGGGTTCGCCGACATCG
>JAFGTL010000663.1 GCA_016934125.1 Candidatus Hydrogenedentota bacterium | reverse complement strand
CTCCTTGTGGTGTATATGCTATTATACACCAAAAGGCGGCAAACTCACCACTTCTTGCTAAAACCCTCGCTCGTGACGCAGGCCCGTCCGAGTGAGCCGCCTTGCCAGAACCTGCCCCCCTTCTCTACAATAGGTGCAGGCAGGAGAACGCTTGTTCATGTCCGATCCGCACCATGCCCCGAGTGTCCGCATTCTTCCCGAATCCGTGGCGAACAAGATCGCTGCGGGCGAAGTGGTCGAGCGGCCGGCCTCCGTCGTCAAGGAACTCATCGAGAACGCCCTCGATGCCCGCGCGACGCGGATCGTGGTACGCCTGGTGGCGGCGGGCCGGCGCACGATCGAGGTCATCGACAACGGCACGGGCATGTCTGAACAGGACGCGCTGCTGGCGGTCGAGCGGCATGCGACGAGCAAGATCCGCTCCGCCGACGATCTCGACAACATTATGACCCTCGGGTTCCGGGGCGAAGCCCTTGCCAGCATTGCGGCGGTGTCGCGGGTGGAACTCCTCACCCGCCGCGAGGACGACGATTCGGCGACGCGGCTGCGGATCGACGGCGGGGTTCTGCGCGATGTGACGCGGATGGCGGGCCCGGTGGGCACGCGGGTGACGGTGAACCGCCTCTACTTCAACACCCCCGTTCGCGCCAAGTTCCTCAAGGGCGTGACCACCGAACTGAGCCAGTGTATCGACGCGGTGCAGCGGCACGCGCTGGTTGAGGAGGGTGTCGGATTCCAACTGCTCCACAACGAGAAGGTGCTGCTTGACGTGCCGCAGAACGCCCGGCTCCGCGAGCGGATGGCCCTGATCTGGGGGCTGGCGTTCTCGAAAGACCTCGTGGAACTGGATGTGGAGTGCATGGGACTCAAGATCGGCGGCCTGATCGGTGCGCCCGGCCTCACCCGCTCCCAACGATCCCATCAGTTCTTCTTCCTGAACCGGCGGCCCATCGTGAACCGTTCACTCCAGTACGGCTTCGAGGACGGGTATCACGGCCTGATCACCATCGGGCGCCGCCCCGTCGGCGTGCTGCTCCTCACCGTCCATCCCCGCCTTGTGGATGTCAACATCCATCCCTCGAAGCGGGAAGTCCGGTTCCGCGACGAACGCGCCGTACGCGCCGCCATACGCGACGCCGTCCGGGAACGGCTCGCCGCGCTGTCCGAAGTCGTTTCGGCCCCCGCAGTTCGTGCAGCCGTGCCGCGGGCCGCCCAACCCGCGGCCCCGGATGCGGCGCGCCCTGTCGAGCCGCCGCGGCCCGGCGCCGGTATCGAGCCGGAACCGCAGGAGGCGGACGAGGCGCTGGCCGCGGAGCAGGCGTTTCAGCCCGCGGCGCGCAACGTCCTCGAGGAGCACGCGGAACCGGTTCAGATCGAGTTTGGGGGCGAAAGCCGCCCGGGCCATGTCGAGCCCGCCGCGGTATACCGGCCGATGGGCCATATGCAGGATGCGCCCCTCCAGATCTTCGACACCTACCTGCTGGTGCCGGAGGAGGATCGGCTGCTCATCATCGATCAGCACGCCCTCCATGAACGCCTGACGTATGACAACCTCCGCGCCGAACTCGAGGATCGGGATTACGCCGCGCAACAACTGGCCGTGCCGCTCCTGGTGGAGGTTTCGCCGTCCCAGGTGGATCTCGTCAACGCGAATCCGGAGTTGTTCTCGTCGCTGGGCATCGAGATCGAGCCCTTCGGCGACACGACGTTCCAGGTGACGGCCATCTGCCACCTCTATGATGAGTCAAAGGTGCCGGACGCGGTATACCGCGTGCTGGATGCACTCGGGCAAGGCGACTTGTTCGACCGCGAGGAATTCATGGCGGATCTGCTCCGGCTGGCGGTCGAGGCGTGCCGCGGTTCTGTGAAAGCGGGCGATCCCCTGTCGTCGCAGGAACGCCGCGAATTGCTCGACGGGTTCCGCCGCCTCCAGCCCCCGTACACCTGCCCCCACGGCCGGCCCATCATCACCGAACTCACCGTGTCGCAGATGGAGAAGAGCTTCCGGAGGAGGCAGTGACGCCCCCCGCCGGCGCGGCACGTCTTCTTGCGGTGGTCGGCCCTACCGCGTCGGGCAAAACCTCGCTCGCCATCGAACTCGCCGAGCGCCTCGGGGCCGAGATCATCTCGGCCGACTCGATGCAGGTGTATCGCGGCATGGCGATCGGCACGGCCGCGCCCACCCCCGACGAACAGGCCCGCGTCAAACACCATCTCGTAGGCATTCTCACACCGGATCAACCGTTCTCGGCGGGGGAATTCCAGCGGCGCGCCCGGGCGGTGGTCGCCGAGCAGGCCGCCCGGGGCAGGCCGGTGATCGTGGCGGGGGGATCGGGGTTGTACTTGCGCGCCCTCATCGACGGGCTGTTCCCCGGGCCCAAAGCCGACGCGGCGGTTCGCGGCCGGCTGCACGATGAGGCGGATCGACTGGGCGTGCCGGCGTTGTACGAACGGCTGGCGCGCATGGATCCGGACTACGCGGACCTCATCCAGGAGAACGACCTCCGGCGGATTGTGCGCGCCCTCGAGGTGCACGCGTTGACGGGGCGTCCGTTTTCGGAGCTGCACCGCGAACACCGCAGCACGAGCACGGCGATCGATACGCTCCAGGTAGCCCTCGATTACCCCCGCGCCCGGCTGTACGCGCGGATCGACGCGCGGGTGGATCGGATTCTGGCGAACGGGTTCATTGACGAGGTGCAGGCCCTGCTCGATGCCGGCTACGAGCCCTACATCCAGCGCCTCCGCTCGCTCGGATACCGGGAGTTCATCGGCCACCTGCGCGGCGAACTGTCTCTGGCCGAGGCCACGGACACCATGAAACGCAACCACCGCCGGTTCGCCAAGCGCCAGCTCTCGTGGTTCCGGGCCGACCCACGCATCCACTGGCTGCCGGCCGATGACGACACACCGCCCGGCTCGTTCGTGGAGCCGATCCTCGATCTCTTCGCACGCCACGGCCCGTGACGCCGCGCCCGGCGGCGCTCTCTCAGAACTGCACCGCCCAGTCTACCGGCCCCGCCTCGGCGCAGTGCAGGCCGATCTTGAGCACGTTGCCGTCCACGGCCGTGGTCGCCGGCCCGGTGGACACCGTCACTGCGCCCGCTTCGTACGGCGGGGGCACGAGCACACGAAGGTTGTAGTCGGTGTCGGCAACGCCCTCGAAGGTGCCGTGCAAACGCCGGGCCTGGGCGTCCCATTCGAGGGCGGTGCAGTCGGTGGCGCCTTGCGAGAGATGGCGGTCGGTAGACAGGAACATGGGGTGGTTCTCGTAAGGGCGGAGGCCGATCACGCCGACGCACCCCGGGCCGACGTTGACGCTCAGGCTGCCGGATGCGGTGCCGTAGTAGGTGTCCTCCCAGAAGCCGAACACCGTGTAGTAGGCGCCGGGTTTGAGCCCGAGGTCTTCGAAGGACACGGTGATCTGCTTGGCTTCGTGTTCGTCCCAGTTGAACAGGGCCATGATCGTCCATTCCCCGATGGGCGTCCGGATCGGCACGGCCCAGATCCGGGGCGTCTCGCCCGTGAAAAGGTCGACGGGCCGGGCCGGACGCGGCAACGGGGGCAGCAGCCTGCGGAGCACGGCCCGCTCCGGCGGCGTGAGCTCCGATACGCGATCGCCCAGGCGGATCACGCCGCCGGTGAGTGCCGCACCCGTCAGCCAGGTGCGGGCCTGTTCGGCGGTCAAGGGGGCCTCGGCAGACAGGGCCCATCGGGCACGAGCCGTGTCGTGGCCGAAATAGGCGTAGCCCGGATCCGGGGCCCAGAGATAGGGCGTGTAGTAATACCAACGGGCCGCGTTCTCGAGGGCCTCGACGGCGCCCCACGCCGTGCCGCCGGCCGGGGCGCGCCAAGCCGGGGCCGTCGGCCGGCCCAGCCGCATCCCGTCTGCGAACAGGCCGGTGACGGCGCGCGGGGGGCCATCCATCCGGAACGCCGCGTCGCCCAGTCCCGTTCGCACGGTATCGAGGCCCGTGCGGTACGCCTCGACGCGGGTAACGGTCGTGTCGTCAAAGGACTCGGCGTACAGCAGGGCGGCGGCCGATGGGGCCAGTTCCACCGCGTCGAAGCCCCACTCCCCGGTGATCCGCGCGCACAGGGCCTTGACGTGCTCAGCCGCTTCCGGCACGGTGATGTCGAGGAGCCGCTCGTCTTCGCCGAGGGACACCGGACTCGTCTCACCGGACGCGGCGAGCCAATCGGGATGGGCCTGGGCAAGGGATGAACCCGCCGCCACGGTGAAGGGGTCGATCTGCAAGCCGGCGGTCATGCCACGCGCATGAATCTGCTCCGTCAGCCATTTCATGCCCTGGGGGAACCGGGCCGGATCGGGCTCCCAATCGCCCTTCACCGCCTGCCAGTTCCCGTCGATGTGCACGTGACTCCATCCGTACCGCGTCAGATCCCCTACGGCATTCACGTTCTGCAGCACCGCGTCCTCGGAGACATCCTCTCCGCACAAGGAGATCCAGCCGCGGGCCAGAGGCGGGCCCGACTGGGCGAGGCGGGGAATCTCATTTGCCACGGCCACGGCATGTCCGTAGCGCGCCAGCCCCTCGAGCACATCGTCCTCGGCCACGGCGATATAGAACACCTCGGAGAGCAGCCGCTCGCCGGGCTCGAGCGTGACGGGCGGATCGAAGATGCACTCGGCACGGAACAGGGGATACGGCTCGGATGGCGAGTCGGCGCTCCGCTTGCCAAGGGGCCGTTCGAGGCGGATCCGCGTGAAGCCCCGTTCGAACGTGAGGAACCCAGCGACCAGCGAGCGGTTCGTCTGCGGGTTGTAGACGGCCAGGCTCCAGTCGCTCAAGGCGTCGCCCACGGCGATAGACGGCTCTGTCCGGCCGGGAGCCGGGGGGGCGGCCTCTTCGGGCGCGACGCTCTCCGGCGCAGGAGCGATATCGCGGTTCCACACCAGGCCGTTATCGAACACGAGGGCGTCTTCGGTGCCGGGCCCGAGGGTGAATTGGCCGTCCTTCATATCGCCCACGCACCAGGGAAACAGGCCCCGCACCTGG
>JAFGTL010000055.1 GCA_016934125.1 Candidatus Hydrogenedentota bacterium | reverse complement strand
GGGCGAGGGCGTGGAGTTCGGCGGCCTCGGCGCCGAAGCGCCGGCGGATCCCCGAGGCGGGCAGATCGATGAAGTCCCCCAGGGTGTCGATGCCGAGCCGGAGGAGGACATCGCGCAACGCCGGGGCGAGCTCGAGCCGCTGGATGCCGATGTGCCGCAGATGGGATTGTTCCTCGGTTGGGGTGTGGAACACGATGGACTGGGAGTTGGCTTTGGCGGCCCCGTAGCTGCCGAATCGCGTGAATCCGACGGCGACTACGGCGAGGAACCGGGCGTCGCGCAGATCGTCGTGGAGGCAGGCCGCCCAGGCCTCGAGCGAGGGATACAGATGCCGCATGCCGGAGGCGTCGAGCCAGAAGACGCCGCGTTCGCGGGTGGACGGTTCCACCCGGGGGCTGAAATTACAGAGGCGTTGCGTGATGGCGGCAACGGCACGCTCGATCTCCGCGTCCGCCACGGTGCCGCTGCGAAGTCTCCGCGCCAGCGACAGCGCCGCGGCGTAAGGCATGCCGGGGCGAATGCGGCGCGCCTGGGCGTGCTCGTTGCCCCACAGCACGACGCCGGTCGATTTGTCGCGATCCAGGACAACCGCCGGCAGTGCGCGCCATTCGGGATGACGCTGCAGCAGGATCTGCAACGGCATCGCGCGAACATCAACACAAGCCATCCGGCCCACGGCGGATCTCCCTATGACTCCAGCCCGGTGGCCGGCGCTTGTCTTTCAGCGGCCGCAGCTCGCACACGAAGCGATCCGGGCCGACGCGCCAGTACGACGACTCCGCCCTGAGCGACGCCATGGTTGCTTCGGGCCGTTTCCTGGAACCAGCGCCGGTGATGGCCAGCAAGGCCGTGTTGTGCCGTTTCGCCAGGCCGGCGAGGCGCGTCTGCACCGGAAGCGGCAACCGCGCGCGCGCGCCGAGATCCAGAACCATGATCGCGAAGCCCCCCGATCGCAGCAAGGCGTCGGCGACGCGCAGGGCGTGGTTTGCGTGGGCGACATGCACGACGGGAAGGGCCTCCAAATCAATGCCCGATGCGGCGAAATCGGGCGGGTAAAACGTTGTCGCCCGCGCGCCGATCCAAACGCACAACTCGCCCCGGCGCTGCGCTTCCAGGATGAGCGTGGCGCTCGCGCTCGCCGCGGCGGTGGCGCCGCCTCCGGAGAGTTCTACCAAGCGCCCTGCCAGGGCATCCAAGTCCCACTCGCCCAGGCCGGCATCCTCGATGCGCTGCGCGAGTACCTCTCGGGCAGGGGCGACGCCCTTCATCTGCAGAGACATGTCCATGGCCCTCTTTCTTAGGCTGAAGAAGCTTTTGGCCCCATAATACTGAACTTGTTTTCAGTTATCAAGGTTTTTTGGAAAAGATCGGGGAGAAGCGGGGTTTTAGCCCAAGAATCCGTCTTGTCGTGACGGCACGGTTGGGGCATTGGGGCTGAGGAACGGCGATGGCGCAGGAAGGCCTCGCGGGGTGCACGAGGTTGTGATTCCCGGCGCGCCGTACCCATTGCTACGTAAAGGCTTGCGGCATTTCCTCGCCGCACTTGCTTCCTGCCGGCCATGACTTCGACGCCGGGTTCGCCGGGAATCGCGGCCGAGTCAGCCGGGCGGTTGAGGATTGGGCCTTGATCTCGCCAGATTCGTGGTATGATGGGAGTTGCGGGAGGCCGATTCAGTGTATCCGGCACGGGGGCTGGAGGACTGGTTCGTGGTGCAACTGCGGGTTCTGGCGAAGGAGACGGTTGGGCTGCTACCGCCCCATCAACGGATGATCATCGCGCTGGCTTGCCTGGTGGGCGCTGCGTTTTCGGTGGGGGCGCTCCTGCTGGGCGAGGCCTGGGAACGAGGCATCATCCGAGGCGGCCTTGACAGGAACGGGCGGGAGGCCGCGCTGCTGATCGAGCATGAATTCGATCTCGCGCAAGCCACCGTCGAGGCGGTGCGCGCGTTTTTCGCGGGTTCGGAGCGGGTGGAGCGGGGGGAATTCCGGGTTTTCACGTCGCTGTTGCGCCGGGGTCATCCAGAAGTCCATGCGTTCGCGTGGATTCCGGCCGTGGGGGCGGACAAACTCAGCGACTTGGCGGCGGAGGCGGCTGCGGACGGGATCGCCGGATTCCGGGTTCGCGAGATTGGCTCGGGGGGGAAGCCGGAGGGGGCGGGCCGGCACTGTCCGGTGTTCTACGTGGAGCCGGAGGCGTACGCGGGGGCGTTGGGCGCGGATCTGTTGTCCGACGCGACATTGGTGCGCTGCATAGAGGAGGCGCGCGACAGCGGGGAGATCCGGATCCTGCAGACGCGGGAGGCGGTGGCGGGGCTCGGGTTCGAGGCGGGCCTGCTGGCGTTTGCGCCCGTCTATAGGCAGGGGGCGTCTGCGGAGACGGTGGCGCTCCGGCGTGAGAACGTGGAGGGCTACCTGCTGGCCGACCTCGACGCGAATCGCATGCTGCGGACGGCTACCCAGAGCTGGGGCGAACTCGGGATCGACGTGCACGTGCTGGCCGCGGCGGACGGCGCGGATGAAGTGCTGCTGGCGTTCCACAGTCCGGGATCCCGCGGGACGTCGGGCGCGTGCCATGATCTGGCGACGCTGCAGTCGGGGTTGCACTATACGGCGGAGGTGTCGATCTGCGGGCGCGAATGGACGGTGGTCACGACGCCGGCGCGGGCATTCATCGAGTCGCGGCAACGGGGGATTCCGTGGCTGCTGTTCGGCGCGGCGTCGCTGCTTTCGTTTGTGGCGGTGGCGTACCTGGTGTCGGTGGCGGTGGCGGCGGGGTGGCACCGGCGGGCGGCGGCGGATCTGGCGGCGGCGAAGGACGCGATGGATCGCGAGACGGCGGAGCGCTCGCGGGCGGAACGGGCGTTGCGCGAGAGCGAGGAGCGGTTCCGGGGCGTGATCGAGCAGAGCACGGACGGCATGATCGCCATTGACGCGACGGGGACGGTGACGCTGTTCAATCCGGCCTCGGAGCGGATCTTCGGGCGCTCGGCCCAGGAGATGATCGGGGGGCCGCTGGACCTGCTGTTGACTGACGACTTCCGGGAGACGCACCGGGGGGTCGTGGAGAGCTATTTCCGGAGCGGCACGCCGAGTCAAGCCATCGGCAAGACGGTCGAGGTGCCCGCGTTGCGGGCGGATGGGACGCAGATCACGATCGCGCTGTCGCTCTCGCGCGGGGAGGTGAGCGGCACGCCCTTTGTGCTCGCCGTGGTTCGGGACATCACGGAGACGAAGCGGGTGGAGGCGGAGCGGTCGCGGCTGGCGACGGTGATCGCGTATGCGGCCGAGAGCATCGTCGTCACGGATCTCGAGGGGAGCATCGAGTACGTGAATCCCGCGTTCGAGCGGGTGTCGGGCTATGCGCGCGACGAGGTGATCGGGCAGAACATCATGATGCTGTCGAGCGGGCCGCCGGGGGATCCGGTTCATCGCGATTTGTGGGAGACGCTGAAGCGCGGGGACGTGTGGTCGGGCCGGTTCGTAAACCGGCGGAAAGACGGGACGCTGTATCACGACGAGGCGACCATCTCGCCCGTATACGATGCGGCGGGGCAGGCGGTGAATTACGTGTCCGTTCAGCGGGACATCACCGAGCAGTTGGCGCTGGAGGCGCGGCTGTGGCAGGCGCAGAAGATGGAGGCGATCGGGACGCTGGCCGGGGGCATTGCGCACGATTTCAACAACATCCTGAGCGCGATTCTGGGGTTCACCGACTTGGCGATGATCGACGTGCCCGAGAAAGGCCGGGCACGGGAAAGCCTCATCGAGGTGGCCAAGGCGGGGAACCGGGCGCGCGAACTGGTGTCGCAGATCCTGGCGTTCAGCCGGCAGACGGAGCGGAAGCGGGAGCCGGTGCGGCTGCAGTTGATCGTGAAAGAGGCGCTGAAGCTGCTGCGGGGTTCGATTCCGCCGACGATCGAGATTCAGCAGGAGATCGATCCGGGATGCGGGCGGGTGCTGGCGGATCAGACCGAGATGCACCAGATTGTCATGAATCTGTGTACGAACGCGTACCACGCGATGCGGCAGCACGGGGGCGTGATGACGGTGCGGCTGGATCAGGTGGAGGGCGGGGACGGGGAGCGGGATTTGGGGGAGGGGGAATACGTCCGGCTGCGGGTGTCGGACACGGGCCACGGG
This sequence comes from Candidatus Hydrogenedentota bacterium, assembly GCA_016934125.1. Taxonomy (GTDB): domain Bacteria; phylum Hydrogenedentota; class Hydrogenedentia; order Hydrogenedentales; family SLHB01; genus JAFGTL01. Next base: position 464 of record JAFGTL010000055.1, on the reverse strand, counting down.
ATGGATGAGATGACGAAGGCGCGGGTTTTCGAGCCGTACTTCACGACGCGGGAACGGGGCGAGGGGACGGGGCTGGGCCTGTCGACGGTCCACGGGATTGTGTCGAAGGCGGGCGGGGCCATCCGCGTAGAGAGCGAGCCGGATTCGGGGGCGGAATTCGAGGTGCTGCTTCCGGTGGCCGGGGACGGGGCGGTGCCGGCGGAGCGGGCGACGGTTGATCGCGAGGCGGTGGCGGGCACGGAGCGGGTGTTGTTCGTGGATGACGAGGAGCCCATCGCGCTGTTCGCGAGGGCGGCGCTGGGCCATCTGGGATACCGGGTGACCTCCGAGACGAACAGCCTGCACGCCCTCGATGCGTTCCGGGCCGATCCGGAGGCGTTCGATGTGATGGTCACGGACCAGATGATGTCCGGGATCCGGGGGACGGAACTGATCCGGGAGGTGCTGGCGATCCGTCCGGGGAT
>JAFGTL010000054.1 GCA_016934125.1 Candidatus Hydrogenedentota bacterium | reverse complement strand
CCTTGATTGAACTGCTCGATTCCAAGGAGCACACCGTCACCCACACCGAAGGCTACGATGCGACGGTGCAGATATCCGAGTATCTGCCTACCGGGACGGAGCTTACGTTGACGAGCGGCTTCTCCTGGGGCGATTCATCGGTGGCAGATGACTCGGAATACGCCGGTAACTGGAGCGTGGGCGTTTCGCAGGCGCTTCTGCGGGGGTTCGGCCCCGCGGTGAACCTGGTAGCCCTGCGCCAGGCGCGTAACGACTCGGCCATCAGCGACTTAGCGTTTCGGGACTACGTTCTCAGCCTCGTGGAGCAGGTCGAGTCGGCCTATTGGGAATTGGCCCTCGCGCAGGAAACGCTCGAGATCCGGAAGTTCTCGCTTGGACTCGCCCAGGAGCAGTTAAAGCTGAACGAGGCGCTCATATCGGTGGGTTCGCTGTCCGGGAGCGCCCTCATCTCCGCCGAGGCGGAAGTGGCGGCCCAGAACGTGGAACTGGTGGATGCGGAGGGCGCTCTCGACACCAGGGCCATCGCGCTGTGGCAGTTGCTGAATCCCGAGTCGCGGAAACCCGCCGAGATGCGATTCCTGGCCTCAACGCCCGAGGAGATCGGCGACGAGGAGTTGGCAGCGGATCGTTCGGTGCGGCTTGCCATGCAGTTCCGGCCCGATCTCGCCCAGTCCCGGCTGGATTTGGCCAATCAGGAGCTGGCCGTCATTGAAAGCAAGAATGGGCTGTTGCCGCGCCTGGATGCCTTCGCCTCCTACGGCCTGACGAGCAGGGGCGCGCAGACGAGCTCCTGGGCTCAACACCTGGACGATACGACGTATGATCAGTTCGAGGTGGGGCTTTCGTTCAGCACGGCCCTCGGCAACCGGGCCGAGAAGGCGCGCTACCGGCGCGCCAAGCTTCAGCAGGATCAGGCCCAGATGGCGATCCGCAATCTGGAGCAGTCGATCGAATCCGATGTGCGCACGGCCGTGGTTTCGGCGACGAGTCTCCGCGAGCGGATCGCGGCCTCGCGCAAGGAGGTGTCGAGCCGGGAGAAGGAGCTTGCCGTCGAAACCGATCAGTTCCGCCTTGGACGCTCCACGAACCTGGACGTGTTGCAGGTGCAGCAGAACCTGATCCAGGCCAAACTCGAGGAAGCAACGGCGCGCGTGCGCTATCTGCAGGCCCTTGCCGCACTGTTTCGCGAGGAGGGCACACTACTCATTCGCCGAGGCATCGTCTTGGAGGATGATCGGGAGCATTGTCTATGAAGAAGCGGTTCGCAATCCTGATCCTCGTGGTCCTGGTCGCCGGCGGAGGGGTCGCGTTCTGGAAACTGCGCGGCAATGGCGCCGAGAAGCCCGATGCACCCCAACTGCGCGCCGTCACCGCCGAGCGTGGGCCCATCAGCAAGGAGATCGAGTGTTCCGGCTACATCGAGTCGAACCTTGACGTCGAGATCAAGTGTAAGGCCAGTGGCGAAATCACGGAACTCCCGTTTGACGTGAGCGATCCGGTGGAGAAGGGGGATCTGCTCCTCATGCTCGATCCCATCGACGAAGAGCGGAGCGTGCGCCAGGCGGAGATCCAGTTGGCCTCGTCCGAGGCGAAACTGGCGCGCGAGAAACAGAGCCTGCACGTTGCCGAACAGGAACTCGCCAACCTGCGCCTGGAAGCCGAAGCTACGCTCAAGGCGGCTGAGGCATCGGCCGTCGAACTCCGCGAGAAGGCCCACCGCACGGCGGCCCTGCTCAAGAAGGAATACGCCAGTGCCGAGGAGGTTCAGAGCGCGGAAGCCTCGGCCGTTCAAGCAGAGGCCACCCTCGACAAGGCGCGCGTTGGAATCCGCTGCCTCGATGTCGAGGCGGAGCGGCTCGAGTTGACGCGGCAGGACATCAAACTCGCCGAGGCCGAAGTCGAATCGGACAAGATCGCCCTTGAGAACGCGCGCCAGCGGTTGAGCGAAACCCAAGTCTACGCGCCCATGTCGGGCGTGATATCGGCACGGATGGTGCAGGTCGGGCAGATCATCTCGTCGCCCACCAACAACGTCAGTGGCGGTACGGAACTGCTCACGTTGTCCGACCTTTCCCGGGTGTTCGTGGTGGCGTCCGTCGACGAGGCCGACATCGGCGAGGTGGAAGTCGGGCAGGCCGCGACAATCACTGCGGACGCCTTCTCGGACGATGAGTTCCACGGCGAGGTCAAGCGCGTGGCCACGAAGGGCACCAATGTGTCCAACGTGGTCACCTTTGAAGTGAAGATCGAGGTGCTCGGCGACGGGAAAGAACGCCTGCGTCCGGAGATGACGGCCGACGTGGCGATCCTGGCCGCGTCGAACGACAACGCGCTGTTGGTGCCCTGCGAGGCCGTGCGAGGCAACGGGCCGAGGAAGATGGTGCTGACGCCGTCTGCCGATGGGGGGCCGCCCGCTCCGACGCCGGTCGAGGTCGGCATGAGCGATGGCACGCACACCGAGATCCTGTCCGGCGTCGACGAGGGCGCGACGGTTCTGGTGGAAGAGAGCCAAACCGACAGCCAGTGGATCGGTGGCGGGCCGATGGGCGGGCCTCCTCCCGGAATGGCCGGGCCGCCTCCGGGCATGATGGGAGGCCCGGGCCGATGACGGCGGAACACACACCGGCCGCGCTACCAGAGGCCGACTTCGTGATACGGGCCCAGGAACTGGTGAAGACGTTCCGGCTCGGGGAGACGATCGTGCGAGCCCTGGACGGGGTTTCCTTCGCGGTAGGGCGAGGCGAGAAGGTGGCGATCACCGGGCCATCGGGCAGCGGCAAGTCGACGCTCATGAATATCCTCGGCTGCCTGGGCCCGCCGGATGAGGGCGAGTACGTCCTCGCCGGGGAGCCCGTGTCGAAACTCTCGGGGAACCGGCTCGCCGAGATCCGCAACAAGTACATCGGCTTCGTGTTCCAGACATTCAATCTGCTCCCGCGGCTCAGCGCGGTCGAGAACGTCGAACTGCCGCTGCTCTATGGCGGCGTAGCGGACGCCCCGCAGCGGGCCCAGGAGGCCCTCGAGACGGTGGGGCTCGGGGATCGCATGCGGCACGAGCCCTCGCAGCTGTCTGGCGGGCAGCGCCAGCGCGTGGCCATCGCCCGGGCCATCGTCACGGATCCGGCGATCCTGCTGGCCGACGAGCCGACGGGAAACCTGGATCAGTCCACCGGCCAGGAGATCATGGCGTTATTCGACGATCTGCACGCGCAGGGCCGCACGGTGATCATGGTGACGCACGATCAGGAAGTGGCCGGGCGCTGCGAGCGGCAGATCCACATCCTGGACGGCCGGATCGCCAACGGCGCTGAAGACGCGAGAGGAGACTGACGGTGCTATTCTGGACGACTTTGAAGGTGGCGCTGCGCAGTCTTCTGGCGAACAAGCTGCGTTCGATCCTGTCGATGCTGGGCATCATCATCGGCGTGGGCGCGGTGATTGCCATGCTGGCGGTGGGTGCGGGTGCGCAGAAACAGGTGCTCGATCATGTCACGGCCCTCGGCTCGAACCTGATCATGGTGATGCCCGGCCAGCCCCGATCGGGCGGCGTGCGCGGAGGTTCCTACCAGACGCTCACCGTCGAAGACGCCCAGGCGATTCTCGCCGAAGTGCCCGAGGTCGAGAAGGCGTCGCCGGTTGCGCGCGGCAACGGGCAGTTCAAGTACTACAACAAGAACAAAGAGTCGTCCATCATGGGCGTCACGCTCACGTACCTCGGCATCCGCAACTTCAGTATTGAACAGGGCCGCAACTTCACCGTGAGCGAAGTGGAACAGCGCGTCAAGGTGGCTGTGCTCGGCGCGGACACGGCCGAAGAGCTCTTCGGCGAAGACGATCCCATAGGGGAGCAGATCAAGATCGCCGGGGTGACGTTCAAGGTGGTGGGCGTGTTGAAAGCAAAGGGCACACAAGGGCCCTTCAGTTTCGACGATCAGGCGCTCGTGCCGTATACCACGGCGATGGATCGCATCCTCGGGACGGACTACCTCAGCGAGATCGACCTCGAGATCGCCGAGGACTCGGATCAGGAGGCGGTGCAGGCGGCCATCGAGGACGTGCTGCGCAAACGCCACGCCATCCGGGCCGGCCAGGACGACGACTTCCACGTGCGGAACATGGCCGAGATGGTGGAAACCGCCACGTCGGTGACGCGCACGTTCTCGTTGCTGCTGGGGTCGGTGGCCGCCATCTCCCTGGTGGTGGGCGGAATCGGCATCATGAACATCATGCTCGTAACCGTCACCGAACGGACACGCGAGATCGGCATCCGCAAGGCGATCGGCGCCAAGGATCGCGACATCTTGGTGCAGTTCCTGCTGGAGTCCATCCTCATGAGCGCCCTGGGGGGCGTCGTGGGTGTCGGCGCCGGGGTGAGTGTTGCCCAAGTGAGCAGCCTGGTGAGCGGATTCACCGCGGTGGTGGAGCCGGTGAGTGTGGCGCTCGCCCTCTCGTTTGCGGTATGCGTAGGCGTCTTCTTCGGATTCTATCCGGCCCGGCGGGCCGCCGCGCTCGATCCCATCGAGGCGCTCAGCTACGAGTAGACTCCGGCCCCGTCCAGGACGGGCGAGTTGACATCCCCGTGGCGGGCCTTCAGGATACTCGAGTCTGGCAGATCGATGCAGGCCCAACGGAGGGATGGACGGGATGAAGCGGCTCGAATCGTACAGCCACGTCCGCGGATTCAACTATCAACCCAGCTACGGGAGCCACGGCCTGGAAACCTGGGGATACGGATTCGATCTGGCCGCCATTGAGCGGGAACTCGGCCGTGGCAAGGAGCATTTCCCCAATATCAACGCCATCCGCCTGTGGCTGTCCCACGACGCCTTCATCCGGTACGGTGACGAGGTGGCCGCGAACTTCGCCCAAGTGATCCGGCTCGGCGAGAAGTTCGACCTCTCGTTCATTGTCGTCTTGTTCAACGGGTGGCACAGCTATCCCGATTTCGGCGGCACGTCGATCGAACAACTCAGCTACTGGGGCGGCGAACGCTTCGACTTCTTCGGCCGGTATCTTGAGAAGGTCGTGCTGCCCCACGCCGACGACGAGTGCATTCTCCTGTGGGATCTGTGCAACGAGCCGTTCAACAACGCCCGTTCCGACGCGTGCATCGCCACCGTGCAGGCGTGGCTCGAGAAGGTATACGCGGCATGCAAGGATCTCGGCGCCCAGGCCCCGATCGGCGTGGGCGTCGGCCCCGACATGAGCCGGCTGCGCCGCGTGGAACCCATCTCCGACGTGCTCACGTTCCATCCCTACTATGCCTGGAACGCGTGGGTTCCCACTCCGGACAAGTTCACGCCGCTCCTCGACGAGGCCGTCGCCTTCGCCCGGGAGGTCAACAAGCCGCTCCTCGCCACGGAAACCGGCTGGGGCGCGCTGGATGACGGGAAACGATGCGAGGTGCTGCGGGTTGAACTGAGCGAACTGGCCAAACGCGGCATTGGATTCACCGCGCACCTGCTCCATCACACGCTGGTGGCCGACGGCCATCGGCCCGGGCATGGCCCCATCACCGGGGCCGGCTACATGGCCTTCGTCGAGGCGGACGGTTCGCTGCGGCCGGGGCACGGGCTTTTCAACGAGTTGTAGCGACGCCGGGCCGGCGGGCCCCTGCCCGCGGCCACGGCCCTGGAGTCAGGATGGCAGGCGTGTCTATGCCAACCGACAGATCACAGACGCGGCAGCGGATGCGGTTCCTTCTGCCGGGCGCATTCTGCCTCGTCCGGGACGCGGGCGCCGCCTTGGCGGCGTCCGGCCCCGCGCCCGCGCCTGGCGGGCCCGCAGAGCAGGGCATGTCCAGCGCGGCGGCCCTCCCGCCGTGGGCGCTCGGCGCCGTGGCCGTTGCGGCGGCGATGGCCGTGTGCGGAGCCATCGCATACTTCTGGGCACGATGGCTGGCCGATCGGCGCACGGCCCGGTTGCGGCGCGAACTGCGCGAGGCGCGCGAGTCGGAGGGCGAATTGCGCCACGCGTACGATGCCCTCGAAGTGGACGTGAACCGGCACGTGGCCGAGTTGGAGACGGTGAATCAGGCGCTGGCCTCCACGGCCGATGAACGGTCTCGCGCCGTCGATCGCCTGCAGAAACTGAACCAACTGAAGGAGGCGCTGCTTGCCAGCGGTTCACTCGAGGAGAAACTGAAGACGATTACGGACAGTCTGGCCGAGATCTTCGACGTGGATTTCTGCCGGATCTGGCTCACCCGGCCGGGCGATCTGTGTGAGGAAGGCTGCGTCCATGCCCACTACGAGGACGGGCCGCACGCCTGCGTCAAGCGGGAGCGCTGCCTCCATCTCATGGCCAGTTCGGGCCGGCACGCCCGCCTCGACAGCAAGATGCACCACCGCGTTCCGTTCGGCTGCTACAAGATCGGCCGCGTCGGCGGAGGCCAGGAGAAGAAGTTTCTCACCAACGATCTGGCCCACGACCGGCGGGTGCCCAACCCGCAGTATGCGGCCGAACACGGCCTCGTGGCGTTTGCGGGCTACCGTCTTGCGTCGCCCACGGGCGAGCCGATGGGCGTGCTCGCGTTCCTCGCGAAGACGCCCATCTCGGCTGAAGAAGACGCTATGCTGGAGAGTATGGCGAGCAGCATCTCGGAGGCCATTCAAGTGGCCCAGGTTCAGGAAGAGCGCGAGCGCCTCATCGAGGAGTTGCAGGACGCCCTGGCCAATGTGAAGACGCTGCGCGGCCTCTTGCCCATCTGCGCGTCGTGCAAGAAGATCCGGGATGACTCGGGCTACTGGAACCAGATCGAGGTGTACTTGAAGGATCACTCCGACGCGGATTTCAGCCACGGCCTGTGCCCGGAGTGTCTGAAGGCGCTGTATCCCGATTACTACAAGGGCGATGAGGGAGCGGCGGCACCGGAAGACACGCGCCCGGCCGACTAGGGCGGCGCCGGCAAAGAGAACGGCCCGCGGGCCCGGGTGAGCCGGGCCGCGGGCCGCGTCCGTTGCACCTCTAGATGGCGATGTTCTTGAACTGGGGCAGGTGCTCCTGGTTCTTCTTCAGCATCTGGGCGGTCATCTTCTTGATCTCCGCCAGCGACAGCACGGCGGCCGTGAGCGGATCGTAGGCGATGGCCTGAAATACGAGCCGCGGATCGCCCGTGAGGGCCGCCTCGACGGCCATCTCCTCGACGGCGACGCTGATGTTGTTGAGCGCCGCGCACTGCGGCGGCAGCGGGCCGACGTGGATCGTGTTGAGTCCGCGCTTGTTGGCCACCACCGGCACCTCCACACAGGCGCCTTCCGGCAGATTGGGGATGACGCCCCAATTGGGCACGTTCCCGTTGAATTCGAAGGGCTCTCCGCCCACGTAGGCGTTCATGATCGACGAGGCGTACTCATGGCCGCGATCGAGCGACATGGGCGCCCCCTCGTCGAACCACTTCTTGATGTCCTTGCGCCAGTTCTTCTCGCGGCTTCGATAGGCCTTCAGGATGTAAGCGTACTCGCCCGGATTCCAGTTGGTCCCGTGGGTGCAGTACTTCTCGATCAGATCCGGCCGTTTCCGGAACCACCAGTTGTATTCGCTGTTGTGCCCGCTCGATTCGGTGACGTAGTAGTCCAAATGGAGGAACATCTCATTGCGCACCTGCTCGGCGTTGCGGATCTTCCTCTTCGTTGTGACGGCTTCGCGAATCTGGGGATAGGCGTCCTTGCCGTTGCGCTTGAACTCGAGATACCAGGCCTGGTGGTTGATACCTGCGCACACGTATGTGATCTCGTCCATGGGTGCGCCGATCCAGCTCGCGAGCATGTGGGCCGTGCCCTGCACGCTATGGCACAGGCCCGACACCTGGATGTTCGAGGTGCGCTGCATGGCGCGGCACAGCATGGCCATCGGGTTCGTGTAGTTGAGCAGAATCGCGTCCGGGCAGTAGCGCTCCATGTCCTTGCAGATGTCGATCATCGCTGGGATGGTGCGGAGCGCCCGGAAGATGCCGCTCGGGCCGCGCGTGTCGCCGATGTTGGTGTCCACGCCGAACTTCTTCGGAATCTCGATGTCGTGGCGCCACACGTCCAGCGAACCGCACAGGATCGTGCAGCACACGGCGTTGGCGCCCTTCAGGGCTTCCTTCCGATCGAGCGTGGCGATCACCTTGGCCGGATACTTGCCCCGCTCGACGATGGTCTTCACCGCCCGGTATGCGAAATCGAGCCGTTCCTCGTCGATATCCATCAACGCAATCGTCGCGTCCTTCAGCAACGGAAACGTCAGCAGGTCGCGAACCAACCCGCGTGTGAACCCCAGACTCCCTGCCCCGATGAACGCAACCTTGGCCATAATCGCTCTCCCCTGAATTCAGATGACTTCTCCACACTGTCGCAATACGGGCGGCATCCGCCGCCCGGCCGGCCCGGAGGGCCGTTGGCGAGGGATTATGCGCGTTTGCCCCTGCCCAGTCAAAGGCGCGCAGCAGGCGGGGGCAGCCGCCCCGGCCGGGCCGCGGAACCGACAAAAGCGGTTGGCAACCCCGGAAACGCTGTGATACACTCAGGCCACCAATGGATGCGTTAACAGAACATCTGCACCACTACTGGAAGGGATACGTTGCGCTCTTGGTGTGTGTGCTCCCGGTGTTGTATCTGCTCCGGAAGCAGCTTGTCCCTATCGTCGGGTGGGCGTGCGAACTGCTTGCGTACATGGCGGGGCTCCATGTCGTCATCTTTGCCGTCATGCACACGGCGGCGTGGTTCAAGTACAACACGCGGATGTACTGGGACGCGAAAACGCGGCCGGATTGGCACATGCCGCTGCTCCAGGTGTGGAAACATGCTGAATACAACCCGGGGTGGGTGTTCTATCTCGAGTTGGCGGCCCTGGTGGCCGTGATCGTATTCATGATCCGATACCGGCCGATGCGGATCCAGAAAGGCGGTTTCAAGCGGGAGCATGTTGCCAAGGGGGCCTCGCCGAAAGCGAAGCCGCCGGCCAGTCGGTGGGACAGGAAGGGGAAGCGGCGGAGATGATACCAGAGTTCGTCCGTGGCGCGATCGCGCCCGTGTTCACGGCATTCAACGAGGATGGGACATTCGACGAGGCCGGACAGCGCAACTTGCTGGACTTCCTGCTCGAGCGGGGCGGGATCAGCGCGTTCTTCCTCCGCTCCGGCATGGGGCAGATGTACACGTTCTCGTACGAGGACACCGAGGCCATCGCCCGGACGGCGTGCAGCCACCTGGCGGGCACGGCGCCAGCCCTTGTGGGCACCACCGGCATCTGGGATCGCGATCGGACTCGGCGGCCCAATCCGGCCGTATTCACGCAGCAGGCGATTGAACTGAGCCGGT
>JAFGTL010000053.1 GCA_016934125.1 Candidatus Hydrogenedentota bacterium | reverse complement strand
TCCGCGTCATCGTGCGGATCGCTCAAGAAACTCGCGCCCGGCTTCTCGGAACTGCGCGAGTACGCGGGCGCATACCACGGCACGGACATCTTCGTCGCCCGGCCTCTGTCCACAGAACAGGTTCTGCTCTGGCTCGATTCGATCATCGGGTGCGAGGCGGCATCCGCCGGGCAGGGCGAGGGCCCGGCCAGCCCCAGCGGCACGCCCTGATACCAGCACCGCCAAGCGGCACAAGTGGGCACAAGTGCGGCTACAGGCACAAGTGCGGCGCAGCACAAGTGCACAAGTGGGGCGACTTGACGGATCCGGCCCGGCGGGCCTATACTCGGGGCGGCTCCCGGACAGGCGCAACCGCGCCAAAGCCGGGGGCGGTGATTTCGGTTGCTGCAGCGCGTGGTTGGCAATTCTGGGTAAACACAAATGCAAGCACGCCGGGAGCAATCCCGGAACTGCCGGAGAAGACGTTGGAAGAGGAAATCCGACCAGGCTTTTATAGGGACGACCAGGGGGAGTGGAAGAAGGACCGGCGCCAAGCGCCGGATCGTCGCAGTCGAGATCATGTTTACAGCCACGATGATCGCCGGCAACTCTTCCGCCGCAAGACGGACAGAGAGATTGCCGACCGCGACGCGAAGCAGCAGATCGAGGAGGCCCTCGAAGACTTCGCGGCCGAACACGAGGGGCAGGGCTAGACGCTATCCCGCCGCCAGGACGGCGTCCGCGGCCTTCTTGAGTTCGCGGGCCGCCTCGTCCGCCGAGCGCAATTGAGAGAGCACGGCCGTCTCGGCGTCTTCGATTAGCCCCCGCACTTCCTGCCAGCCGGCGCAGGTCGGCTCTGATCGCGCAAAGGGGAGGCAGTCAAACGCGGTGCGATTGTACTCCCAGGCGTCCCAGAACTTCTTCATTTCCGGATGATCCGCCGCGGATTTCCGGATCGGCACGTACCCCGTCGCCAAGGCCCATCGAACCGTGTTCTCCCGGGAGGTGAAGAACCGAACGAAGTCCCAGGCGACGCGGCTCTGCTCCGGCGTCGTGTCGAAGATGCAGATGTTGGGGCCGTACAGCACGGTGGTGGGCTTGGCGGGATCGGCCTGCGGGAGGCGCGCGATACCCCAGCGATCCAGATTGCCCTCCATGAGCAAGGTCATGTTCGTGCGGTGTGAGCTGGATCGAAACACGAACGCCACCCGATCCTGCGAGAAGGCCACCTTGTCATCCGCGGAACCGGGGGGGATTTGATAGGCGAGTTCCTCTTTGGCGAGAGTTTCGAGCAGGCGGAACACGTCCATCGCCGGAGGCGAGTCGAACAGCGTCGTGTTCCCGTCGATCACGTCGCCGCCTCTCGAGTAGACCATGCCGTCGATTGTCGAGGCGTCCACCGAGACGGCGTAGGCGGATTTGCCCGTCTTGGCCTTGATCTGCCGGCATTGCTCGAGGAATTCATCCCAGGTGGCGGGCGCTTGCTGGATGCCCGCCTCGGCCAGAACGCGCTTGTTGAAATACATCATCAACACGCTCTTGCAGAACGGGAAGGAGTACATCTTCCCGCCGAACTGCGGCAGCCGGTTCGTTTCGAGCACGACGGGGAAGAAGTCGCCCAACTCCTCGGAACTCAGCCCGGCGGCCGGATCGGCCATGAAAGGATCGAGGGGGAGGCATGCCCCGGCCCGCACGTACTCGCTCGTCATGCTCTGGTAGGCGACCGCCATGTCGGGCACGGCCCGGGCCTGGATACTGGCGCGCACTTTGCGGAAGATGTCGCTGTAGTCGCCGGCATACTGCGCCTCGACGGCAGGCCCCTCGCGGCCCGTATTGAACTCGTCGATCATCTTCCGGAGGAGGTCGGCGGTTTCAGTGGTCTGCCGATCCCAGAAGAGCACCTTCCCGGGCTCCATCGGGCGGAATCCGGATTCACCACCCCCGGGGTTGCACGCCACAATCGTGACAAGCAGGCAAACCGTGACCGCCACGCTGCTGTGTCTGTTCATGATCGCTATCCCTTGATTCCAGCGCCCAGAGAGCTTTCGAGGAAGTGCCGTTGCGCGGCGAAGTATACCGCCACCGTCGGAAGGATGACAAGCGCCGACGCGCACATCAGCAGGTTGAACTGGACGCCGGCCTCTCCGGAGAACATCGTCAACCCGACCTGCACCACCCGCCGGGATTCCGTGCCCGTGACGATGAGGGGCCAGATCAGGCTGTTGTAGCTGCCCAGGAACGCGAAAAGGGCCACAGTGACCACCATGGGCTTGACGAGGGGCGCGGCCACGTACGCCAGGAAACGGAGGTGGCCGCAGCCATCCACCCGGGCCGCGTCGAAAAAGTCTCCGGGCAACCCCATGAATGCCTGCCGCATAAGGAAGATGGAGAAGGCATTGGCGCACCACGGGATCGTCAGGGCCGCGTAGGTGTTATACCAGTCGAGCCGGTGGATGAGCACGAAGTTCGGGATCAGGATCACCTCGAAGGGCACCATCATGGTGGCGAGCACGAGGCCGAACAGGACGCGCCGGAGCGGGAACTCGAGCCGGGCAAAGGCATATCCCGCAGTGACGGCCGTCACGACCACAGCGGACGTCACGATGGCGGCGACGAGGAAGGTGTTCGCGAAGTAGGTGGCAAACGGCGCCGCCCGGAATGTCTCGCCGAGGTTCTGCCACTGCCAGACCTCCGGCCAGAGGTCGACGGTGGGCGACGCCGCTTCGGCATACGTCTTGAAGGCCGTGGTGAGCATCCAAAGGAAGGGAAAAGTGGTCACGACCGCGCCTGCGCTCAGGACGACGTACACGAGGGCCTTCCGCGTCATTCGTAGTACACCTTTCGCCCCACGAACCGCCATTGGGCGAGCGTGAGCGCCACAATGGCCACGCTCAGCAACGTGGCCACGGCCGCGCCGTAGCCTTCCCGGCCGTTCAGGAAGAAACTCGCGTAGATGTACACCGTCATGTTCTGCGTTGCGTTCACCGGGCCCCGCCCGTCGCCCGTGAGCGCATAGAAGCTGTTGAAGGCCTGAAACGCCTTGATGGCGCTGATGATGAGCAGGAAGAAGATCGTCGGCGACAGCAAGGGGACGGTCACACGGCGGGTAACCTGGAACCAGTTGGCGCCGTCGATGCGGGCCGACTCCTCGAGCTCGCGCGGGATCGCCGTCATTCCTGCCAGGAGGATGACGATCATGAAGCCGCTCGAATGCCAGATCTCGAACAGGATCACGCAGCACAGGGCCAGGCTCGGCCCAACGGACTCCGGAATGAGTCCGCCCGTGGCCAGATAGAGCACGCCTTTGGGCTCGAGCAGCCACTGCGACCAGCGTGTCTCCTCGAAGCCGACGGCCCCGAGTGCCGCGTTCACAAGCCCATAGTGCGGATTGAGCAGGACGCGCCAGATCGTCGCTGCGGCCACCACCGACGTCACGTAGGGCAGGAAGTACACGGTGCGCAGAATGCTGCGGCCTCGAACGATCCGGAACAGGGCGCTGGCCACCAGGAAACTCAGGGCCATGGCCACCGGAATGGTGCCCAGCGCGAAATAGAGGGTGACGACCAGGCTGTGCCAGAAGTTCGGGGTCGTGAGGGCCTCGGTGTAGTTTTCCAGCCCGCAGAACGCCCCGCGCCCCATGCGCAGGTCAAACAGACTGATGTAGATGGAGAAAAAGAGCGGATAGATGCCGAACACGCCCAGCACCAGCACGGCCGGAACCAGGAGGAAGGCGGCAAGCGGCGCGTCGCCTGTCTTCCGTCTTCCGATTCGATCGAAGAGGGAGTCCAACGGGCCCAGGATCCGCTCGAAAATCATCCAGCCCCCTCCTGTGGGGCATCGTCCCCTTCCAGCACGGCCTCCAGCACATCGAGATTCCGGCCGATGGCCCCCCGGTTCGCCAGCACCGCCGCACGGCCCCGGGCAGCCATGGCCGCCCGTCTTTCCGGATCCCGCAGAAGCACACGCAACGCCCCGGCCAACTCGTCCGGACGGGCCACCTGCTCCGCACCGCCCCCTTCGACAAGAACGCGGGCCGGATCGACGAAATTCCGCATGTAGGGGCCGAATACGGTGGGCACGCCCAACGCGGCCGGCTCGAGGGGATTGTGCCCTTCGACCCCCGGGAAGAAGCTGCCCCCGATGACGGCCACCGTGGCCGACGCGTAGAACGCCACGAGTTCCCCCATGGTGTCGAGTATGAGGACGCGTTCACCGGCAGGGGCGCGGCCTTCGCGCACCTGAGAACGGAACAGCAGCGGCTCGTCGAAGGGGGCCGTGGCCTCGTCGAGGCGTTTCAAGTGGCGCGGCGCGATGACGAGGCGTAGGGCGGGAAACTCCTCGCGAAGCTCGCGCCAGCATTGCGAGGCCAGGGTCTCGTCGCCGGGCCGGGTGCTGCCGAACAGGAGGATGGGTTGATCCTCCTGAAAGCCATTCTCGGCGCGCAGGCGTGCGCGGGTCTCGGCCGGCACGTCCGTGGCCACGCCGTCGAATTTCGTGTTGCCGGTGACGTGGATGGCGCCCGGATCGACGCCGAGTTCCGCGAGCCGGCCGGCGTATTCCTGATTCTGCATACCCGCGGCCGTGATGCAACGCAGGGCCGGCCGCAGCCAGCGCCGGAAGCGACGGTACCGGGGGAAATGCTTGTCGCTCAAGCGGCCGTTCACGATGACGACGGGCACCCCGTGCCGGCGGGCCCCGCGCAGGACATTGGGCCACAGCTCCGTCTCGACAAGGACGAGGGCCCGTGGCCGGGCCTGCCGGATGAACCGCCTGACGGAGAGGGCGTGATCGAACGGGAACCAGGCCCGCGCCACGTCGGCGCAGGCGGAGTCGGCCTGCGCGCGTCCGGCCACCGTCGAGCACGTGAGCAGGACGGGCGTGTCCGGCCACCGCTCGCGGAGGGCGCCGAGAAGCGATTTCGCCACAGAGACCTCGCCGACACTACAGGCCTGGATCCAGATCGGGCGTTCGGGGAGCGGCGGAACGGGGGGCGCAAACCGGCGGAGAAGCGGGCGATGGCGCGAGGACAGCGCCAGCCGCACCGCCCCGAGCGGGGCCGCCAGTGTCGTTGCGATGTCATACATGAAGTAGGTCATAACATAGAAGATGGGCGGCCCACCACCGGGTCGGGCCGCCCACCGGATGCCATTGTCGATGGATCACACGCCGGACTCGAAGAACCGGGCGCCCATCGGATCGACGATGTCCACGGTGACGAAGATCAGCAGGCTCGCCTGGGTGATCTCCTTGGACTTGCCCCTGAAGAAGAACCCCAGCACCGGCAAGTCAGCGATATAGGGAACCTTCTCCTGGGCCGCGTTCGTCCGATCGGATACCAGGCCGCCGAGCACCAGGGTGTCGCCGTCGTGCACGATGACGTTCGTCCACACGGCGGAGACAGCAGTCCGCGGATACCGGATCACGGCCGTCTGTTCGTTGCCCTCGACCACGGTGGTCTGGTTGAACTCGTCCTCGCCGACCTTGGAGGTGACCTGCGGGTTCAGCCACAGGCGGACTTGGTCGCCGCCGCTGATCTGCGGCGTCACCGACAGCGTGATGCCGAAGATGAACGTGCTGAATTCGAGCTGCTGCGAGGCGCTCGTGGTCGGCGTGCCGCCGAAGCCGGCGTCGCTGGTTTGCAGTTCGGAATACACCGACGTGTTAAAGGTCTGGGTCAGGAAGTCGGCGATGACCGCCGGCTTCCGGTTCATCGTGGTAACCCGCGGCGCGCTGAGCAGTTCGGACTCGCTCAGGCTGTCGAGGAAGTCCATGGTCACGCCGATGCGGTCGCCGTCGGCATTGTCCGTAATGGTGGTCGCGAGGCTGAAGCTGCCTGCAGGCCCCGGATTCGTGACCGCCGACATGATGTTCTCGACCACGGTGTTATTGATCACCTGGGTGCCGTCCGGTTTGGTGTAGAACGGGATCGACTCGTCCACGCCGTCGCCGTTGATGTCGTACGAATACGTGGTTTCGGCCAGCGACGAGATCTGGCGCGTCCGGCTGTTGATATCCGTCTGGGTGACGTTCCACGTGAAGCCGATCTTGTCCATGTCGGTCACGCTGATCGTGATGAACTTGGACTCGATGCTCACCTGCTTGGGCGTAACATCGAGCTGCGCGATGTGGCTCTCGAATTCGTCGAGGTTGCTAGGCGTGTTGTGCACGATCAACATGTTTGTCGTCGGCAGATACACCATCCACGACAGTTCTTCGCCGGTATACGGCTCGATGACGGGAGGCACGAGGTTCATAAGCAGGGTCATGAAGTCCGACTCGCCCGTGTAGCCGCCCAGGCCGGCGCTGGCCCCGAGGTCGGCGCCGCCCTGTTGCTGCTGCGTGCCGGTTTGCCCCGGGCGCTGCGTGCCGGTCTGGCCCGGACGCCGCGTGCCCGTCGAACTCTCGCTGAGGCCCACCACCGTTGCATATTCACCGACCGTCTCATCGCTGATCGTGTAGAACAAGTCGGAGATATTCGAGAAGGTGCCGCTCCCGCTGCCGCCGCCCCAGTTGCTGCCGCCGCCGCCGCCGCCCCAGTTGCTGCCGCCGCCGCCGCC
>JAFGTL010000662.1 GCA_016934125.1 Candidatus Hydrogenedentota bacterium | reverse complement strand
CTTCGTGAGGGGCTCGTGAGGAAGGGGAGACGCGGTGAGGAGGCCACAGTCCAGATGTCCGGGCATGGGACAGGGCTGTGGTTTCAGCGGGGCCTTCCGGGGGGCTGGCCCCACATTTCGCGGCTCTGTTTCATTTCATCTCTCGACCGACACCCGGCGGGACAGGTCTTTTTCATAGCATTCTGACGCGATGGAGGGTGGTGTATGTTCGAGCGGATCCGCAAACGGGACGGCAGCTTCGAGAAGTTCTATCCCGAGAAGATCACATGGGCGATCTTCAAGGCCGCCAAGGCCTGCGGCGGAGACAACTTCGGTCTTGCGGAAGCCCTTTGCGATCAAGTACTTGCCGCGGCGCGGGCCAAGTGCGGCGGCCGCGATCCGGATGTCGAGGGCATCCAGGATCTCGTGGAGAAGATCCTCATCGAGAACGGCCACGCCCGAACCGCCAAGGCCTTCATCCTCTATCGCGAGAAGCGGGCGAGCGCCCGGAATCTCAACGCGCTGATCGGGGCGACCATCGACATGTTCTCGGATTACCTCGGGGGGAAGGACTGGCGGATCAAAGAGAACGCCAATATGCAGAAGAGTGTGAACGGTCTGAACAACTACGTTCGGGAGTTCTTCACGAAGAACTACTGGCTGCATGAGGTGTATCCCGCAGACGTGCGCGAGGCCCACGAGAGCGGCGATATCCATATCCACGACTTGGGCTGGCTGGGCACGTATTGCGCGGGTTGGGACTTGCGCCAGCTGTTGGTGCAGGGATTCGGGGGCGTGCCGGGCAAGGTCGAGAGCAGCCCGGCCAAGCACCTGCGTTCGTTCCTCGGCCAGATCGTGAACTCGACGTTCACGACGCAAGGCGAGAGTGCGGGGGCCCAGGCGTGGTCGAGCTTCGACACCTATTGCGCGCCCTTCATCCGCTACGATGATCTTTCGTATGAACAGGTGAAGCAGTCGCTGCAGGAGTTCATCTTCAATATCAACGTGCCGACGCGCGTCGGGTTCCAGTGCCCCTTCTCGAACCTCACCTTCGACATCACCGTGCCGTCGACGCTGAAGGATCAGGCGGTCATCCTCGGCGGCAAGCCCATCGACGCCACCTACGGCGAGTTCCAGGCGGAGATGGATCTCTTCAACCAGGCCTTTTGCGAAGTGATGATGGAAGGCGACTCGAAGGGCCGGGTGTTCACCTTCCCGATTCCCACGCTCAACATCACCAAGGACTTCAACTGGAATTCGCCCGCGGTCGACGCGTTCATGCGGACGGCGTGCAAGTATGGGATTCCGTATTTCGCAAACTACGTCACGTCCGACTTGTCGCCCGAGGACGCGGTGTCCATGTGCTGCCGGCTTCGGTTGGACACGTCCGAACTCCGGAAACGGGGGGGGGGATTGTTCGGCAGCAACCCGCTCACCGGTTCGGTGGGGGTGGTGACGCTCAACCTGCCGCGCATCGGGCACCAGGCCGCCACGATGCAGGAATTCAAGGCCCGGCTGTGGCGGCTCGTGCAGGTGGCGAAGAGCTCGCTCGAGATCAAGCGCAAGATCATCGAGCAGCAGACGGAACAGGGCCTGTATCCGTACTCGGCCAACTACCTCAAGGCGGTGAAACAGCGAACCGGCGAATACTGGCACAACCACTTCAGCACGATCGGCGTCGTCGGCATGAACGAGGCCCTGCTCAATTTCATGGGCAAAGACATCGGTTCGCCGGACGGGCGGGAATTCGCGATGGAGATCATGCACTACCTGCGCGATCTCCTGGTGGATGTGCAGAACGAGACGGGCCACGTGTACAACCTCGAGGCGACGCCCGCCGAGGGAACCGCCCACCGCTTGGCCCGGCTTGACAAGGCCAAGTATCCCGAGATCATCGCGGCCGGCAACGGCACGCCGTACTACACGAACTCGACGCAACTGCCGGTCGGCTATACGGACGATCTGCTCGAAACCATCCACTTGCAGGACGGGCTCCAGTCGCTCTACACGGGCGGCACAGTGCTCCACGCGTACCTCGGGGAGAGCATCGAGGACGTCGAGGTCAGCAAGCGCCTCATCCAGAAGATCTTCAGCCGGTATAAGCTCCCCTACCTGTCGATCACGCCTACGTTCAGCATCTGCGGCGACCACGGATACATCCGGGGCGAGCACTTCGCGTGTCCGGTGTGCGGCGGCGAGACGGAGGTGTGGTCGCGCGTGGTCGGCTATCTCCGCCCCGTGTCGAACTACAACGACGGGAAGAAGGCGGAGTACTTCGAGCGGAAGAAGTTCACCCTGGCCCAGAGCGGCGCCGCTCAGGAAACGGCCCCATGCAAATAGCGGGGATTCAGAAATGCTCGCTCGTGGACTGGCCGGGCAAGGTTGCGGTGGTGGCGTTCGCGCCGGGCTGCAACCTGGACTGCTATTTCTGCCATAACCGGGCGATCCTGAATCCGGGACGCTGCGGGCCCTTCGAGGACGCGGACGAGTTCATCGAGTGGGTGGCCGAGCGGGCCGGGTTCGTGGACGGCGTCGTCATCTCCGGCGGAGAACCCACGCTGCAGCCGCGCCTGCCGGAGTTTGTGCTCGCGCTGCGGCGGCGGGGACTCGCGGTGAAACTCGACACCAACGGCACGCGGCCCGGGATGCTGGCGGCCCTGCTCGAGGCGGGCCTGCTGGATTACGTGGCCATGGACATCAAGGCGCCGCGCGATCGATACGAGGCGGTATGCGGCGTTGCCGTGGATCACGCGGCCATCGACGAGAGCATCCGCCTGCTGCTGAGCGATCAGACGCACTACGAGTTCCGCACCACCTGCCTGCCGGAACTCACCGAGGACGACGTGGTGGCCATGGCCGGGCGTATTGCCGGGGCGCGGCGCTACGTATTGCAGCAGTTCCGGCCGGTGGCCGCGCACGGTTCGGCCCATGATCCACGGCAGGACGCCGCCCCCCACTCGGCGGAGTGGTTCGTGAGCGTCATGGCCCGGATTGACGGGTTGGTGGAACACTGCGAAACCCGGGGGGTTGACGAACTGGCGTTCTCCGCGTTCCAGGTTGCTTAGCGCAGCCGCTTGACGCTGATCGCGGCATTCAGCCGATCAGGCCCTTTCGAGAGAGGGAGACGGCGGGGGCTCCGCAGGGAGTCCCCGCCGTCCTGATGTGCGGCAAACCGGCTGGCTCCGTCCCGCGCAGGGCGCACGGGCGGCTTCAGCCGTTTAGTTTCACCGAGCGGCCCGTCATGGCCGCCTTCTCCGCCGCGAGAATGACTTCGAGCGACTTCTTGCCTTCCTCGCCGGTGCAATAGGGCTTCTCGATGCCGAGGCAGGCCCGCGCGAACGCGCCGCTCACGTCGAGCCCCCACGACTCGTCGTCGTTGGTGGCGGCGGCCGGCACCTCGAACACGATCTCACACGCGGGATTCACGAGATTGGCCACGAGCGGCTTGCCGGGCAGTTCGCAGACGCGCAGCGTGCCATTCGCGCAATGCAGGATCGTGTAGTTCGCCTCCATGCCCTTCACTGTCCACGAGGCGCACAGCGTGCCCACCGTGCCGTCCGTGAACTTGAGACACGAGACGAAGTTGTCCTCGACGTCCGTCCGCTTCTTCTCGAGCCGCTCGAAATAGGCGGAGACCTCCGCGACTTCCTTGCCGGTCAGGTGGCGAACCAGGTCGGCCTTGTGTACGCCCAAGTCGGCCATGGCGCCGAACCGGGCCTCGCTGCGCTTGAAGAACCACTTGCCGGTCGGGCTCCAGTTCTCGGGCCCGGCATGGCCGAACATGGCCGTCACGTGGAGGATCTTGCCCATGATGCCGCTGTCGATGATCTCCTTGGCCTTGACGTGCGGCGGGAACCGGCGCTGGCTCTGATTCACCATCAGCAGCTTCCCGCTCTTCTTCGCCGCGTCGATCATGCGCTGCGCCTCGGCCGAACTCGTGGCCATGGGCTTCTCGACGAGCACGT
>JAFGTL010000052.1 GCA_016934125.1 Candidatus Hydrogenedentota bacterium | reverse complement strand
GGCTTCGCATCAACCTGCATCACCCCGCCGCCGGGCCGGGACATCCCGGGCTTGTTCAACCGGCGGCTGGCCCTCGGCGTGTACGATGATCTCTTCGCGCGCGCGGCCGTTGTCGATGACGGGCAGCGGTGCGTCGCGATGGTTCAGACTGACGCGATCAAAGTCTCCGAGGATCTCGTGGCGGAGGCCCGCAAACAGGCGCACGCCCTGTGCGGCATCGCCAAGCAGGACTGTTTCATTGCGGCCACCCACACCCATTCCGGCGGGCCCGTGTTCGGCGGCTTCATGGCCCAGCCCGATCCGCACTATCCGCCCTTCGTCGCGCAGCAGATCGCTTCGGCCATCGCGGAGGCCCATCGCACGCGCGTCCCGGCGCTGATCGGCACGGGCGCCTGTCCCGCCGAAGGGATCGCGTTCAACCGGCGGTTCATCATGAAGGACGGCCGGCAGACGACGCATCCGGGCAAGATGAATCCGGACATCTTCGAGCCGGCCGGGCCCGCCGATCCAACCGTCACCGTAGTCGCCTTCGGCGAACCGGCCACGTGCCGCCCCCTGGGCTGCATCGTGAACTTCGGGTGCCACGCCACCCACATGAACGGCCTGCTCTACTCGGCCGATTACCCGAGATGGATCGTGGACACGCTCCAGCGCGTGTACGGGCCGGATTTCGGCGTCGTATTCCTCAATGGCGCGTGCGGCGACGTCACCCAGGTGGACAACCAGAGCCCGCGGCCGGGCGAGTTCGGGCCGTACTGGTGCGAGCGCACCGGGCGAACCATCGGCGGCGCGGCGCTCCAGGCCGTGGCCCGGATGGACTACTACAAAGACGCCTCGGTGGCGGCCGGATCCGCGCGGGTGCGCGCGGCCATCCGAAAGGCCTCGCCATCCACGCTGAAGGCAGCGCGGGCGCTGCTCCGCGAGCGGGAGATCACGCCGAAGGACGTGGAAACCGTGTACGCGAACGAGGCCCTGCTCGTGGAAGGGGCGCGGCGCAAGGCGCCCGTCCGCACACTCGAGATCCAGGGCGTCCGGCTGGCCGATGCGTGGTTCTGGGGCGTTCCCGGTGAGTTCTTCCAGGCCTTCGCCCTCTCGGTGCGCGAGGATTCCCTGTTCGCGCACACCTGCTGCGTCGAGTTGGCCAACGGCTACAATGGATACATCTGCACGGCCGAGGCCTTCGGCGGCGGCTACGAGTCCCGCACCGCCCGAAGCAGCCTCCTCGTGCCCGAGGCCGGCGGCGCGATTGTGCGGGCCGCCCGGCGGCTACGGAACCGCATGTTCGCCGACGCCGAGGGCGAACTGGCCGGCTTGCCGGGCCGCCGAACCTGGCCGGGCGTCGATGACAACGCCCTCGACGGTATCAAGCAGCTCAAGAAGCGCGGCACGGCGCGGCGCACCAAGCGCCGCGCGAAATGAGCGGCGAGGCAGGGGAAGCGACTTCTGGATTCGCCGAGGTGCGGGCCCCGGAGACATACGGCCCGTGGCTCACCCTGGGCCTGTCCGCGGCCTGTCTCGTTCTCATGATGGGCGTTGGCACGGCGGTCAGTGTCCCGGCGGTCTGGGTGCTCTGTTCGCTGCTCGGGCGCCCGTTCCCGCCCTTGCGGGAACTCCAAGGCGACGGGCTGTTCCTCGTCGTTGCCACTGCCGTGTCGGCGGCCATCACCATCGCGTTTCTGGCGGCGGCCGTTGCATTCCGCCGCGTCCGATTCCGCGACTACCTCAACCTGCGGCTGCCCGGCTGGCGCGATACGGCCCGCTGGTGCGCATTCCTGGCCCTCTTCCTGGCGGCGTCGGATCTCACCACCGTCTCCTTGGGCCGCCCGCTCGTCCAGCCGTGGATGGCCAGCATCTACGAAGACGCCGGCTCCCTCGTGCTGCTCGCCCTGGCGATCCTCGTGCTCGCGCCCTTTCACGAGGAACTGCTGTTCCGCGGTTTCCTGTTCAAGGGAATCGAGTGTTCGCGCTGGGGGGGCGCCGCGGCCATCGCGCTCTCGGCCTTGCCCTGGGCCCTTCTCCACGTTCAGTACGACGTGTACGGCATGGGCCTGATCCTCGCCGAAGGCGTGTTCCTGGGTGTCTGCCGCCTCCGGACGAAGTCCACCGGACTCGCCATCCTCATGCACGGGCTCGCGAACGCCGTCGCCCTGATCGAGACGGCGGTGCACGCGGATCTGAACTGAACGGCTATGGCGCCGGGTGGATCTCGAACTCGGCCCACACGATCCCTTGCCCCGCCGGGCCGGATGCCTGCGTGACCGCCGCGTCGTTGTAGCCGTCCTTCATCGCCTCGAGGGGGCACTCGAACCGGACGGCACGCACCACCCCCGGATACTGCCCCGGATTCTCGCCGTCGGCGATCGGGGTGCAGGCCGTGCCGTTCACGAGCACCTCGAGCGCCACGTCGGCGACGCCGTCTTTCTTGGCCAGCCCCGCGACGAACAGCGCCCGGCCTCCCGGCTCAGGCGCCGGCCCGACGTAGATGTGGAACGACGCCCCTTGTTGCGGATCGGCCGGCAACGCCACGCCGTTCGACATGCCCGGCGGCACGGTGTCGTGGAAGGTGACCACGTGCCGGCGCGGGGCGCCGGTGGCCACCTCCATGCCGAGCCCCTCCTCGACGAGCGTGCGATAGTCGGGCGACGCGTCTGGATCCGGCCCGGGATCCATGTGATTGAAGAGGTAGATCTGATCGGCGCCCCGGTGGAGCGAGGCGGCGGCGAAGCCTCGCATGGACGCGAGGTCGTTGGGCGTGGTCGCGGCGCTCGGGTAGGCGCGGAGGTTGTACTCGAGCCCGGCCGCGAGCACGATCCCGTCCGCCCCATCGCCCAGCCGCTCCCGCCACAACTCCATCGGAATATCGAAATCGGAAGTCGTCCAGAACGGCGTGGGCACGAGCATGTCGACGAGGCCCTCTTGAACCCACGTGACGGCGTCCATGCCAAGTCCGGCCGCAGCGTCGGGATGGGCGGGCACGCGGGCGCCGAGCTTGATGGGATGGCCCCGCTTGGCGGCCCATTCCTGTGTGAGGGCGCGTGCTTGCCGCATGAAGTCCGTCAGGATCGCGCAACCCTCTTTCTCCGCGCCGGGCTTGAAGTGGTATCCGAACCGCATCCAGTCCAGTTCGAGGCCATCCGCGTCGTAGCGCTCGAGCAGTTCGCGAACCAGCCGCATGTGATGCTCGCGCACCTCGGGGATGCCGTAGTCGAAGGCGCGATCCACCCAACTGCCCGTGCTGCCCGGCACCCGCCAGTAGTCCGGATGATCCACCCAGAACGTGCTGTGCATGAAGCTCGTCGTGTTGGACACGTCATGCACATCGTTCATCCGCATCGACAGCCACGGCGATATGCCCTTCTCGCGGCACCGGGCGATCCACACCGCGTAGGGATCCAGGCCACGCTCGTGCAGAATGCGTGCGTTATCGAACCAGGCTTTCGCGCTGCCGCCGGGCATGGCCTGGCTGCCCAGTTCCCAGATGGCGTCCCACACGGCGCTCTTGTAGCTCGTCCGCATGGCGTTCGGGCACAGGAAAAAGTGGGTAACCTGCGTGTCCGCATACTGATCCACGAAGGCGTTCAGCCCATCCAGGTTGAGATCGTCCGGCTTGCGCGTGAAGTAGAAGTGGCTGTTGTCCTCATTGATAACCAGGCCCAGGGGCTCGGGGGCCTGCCCGGCCGCCGCGCGTCCCGCGGACATCGCAAGAATCAGCACACCAAACACCGTAAACGCCGTTTCACCGATGGCATTCATGACATGTACTCTCCCTAATCCAGCCGCTTCCGTCACCGGATCTCCTTGAGCCCTTCACACATCGGGAAATGGGCCTGAATGGGCAGTTTGTCCATCCAGGCGCGCACCTCGAGCGTACGCCACGGCCCCGAGCCCTTCCCGCCGCCGTTATCGTTCTCGTAGAGCCATTTCGGCGCCGGCCACAGGCAGTAGGAGGGATTCACCTTCTGGTAGAACGCCTCGCTCACGCCGTTCTGGCCGTGGTGGGCCATCTGGCAGTAGTCCGCGTGCAGCCGCTCGGCGTACGCGCTCGCGAGGAGCTTCTCCCCACCTTCTACTCCGAGGTCGGCCGTAAACAGCACGGACTTCGCCTTATCCGACACGCGCATCACCAGGCTTTGGTTATTCACGGGGTTCGCGGTGATCTCGGGGTTCTTCACGCCGAGGATCTCGATGCGAAGCCCGTCAATCGCCAGTTCCTGGCCCAACTCCAGTTCTGTCACCTCCCGGCCCGCCTGCGCGAGGGCTTTATGGAAGCGTTGCCACGTGTCCTGTTCGGCCTCCGAGGCGTGCGCAGCCATCCAGGCCTCGTCGGGCATGGATCCGTAAATCGGGCCGATCTCCATGCCCTTCGGATCCCTTAGGATGACGCCCAGCGCGTCCACATGATCGCTGTGCGGGTGGGTGACGAACCACGCCGCCACCGTGTTGCCGAGCCCGGCGACAAACTCGCGCAGATACGGCGCGTCGCCCTCGTTGCCCCCGTCGATCACAATGACTTTGCCGCGCACCGTCCGAATCACGTACGACATCATCTGGGTGGACGTCTGATTGGGCAGTTGCCACAGGACAAACGAGGCCGCCGCCTCGTCCTGGGCCTGTGCAGGCGGTGTGCCCACAGCAAACGCCATCGCCAATGCCATCCCCATCACGGCGCGCGACAATACAGGCATCATGGAATCTCCATTCGAATCCGGCACCAATTTGGCCAACTAGGCGGCCCATTCTACCGGCCTCCGGTACGGGAAGGCAATTGGGGCTTGGCGCCGGGGCGAACGGCATGGCCCCATCGCTCGAAGGCCCGTTGACCCTCGGGGCGATGTCGGCCTATACTCTTGTTGTACGCGTTGGGATGTGCGTGGATGTGAGAGGGCGTCTTTGCTGTAGGGCGGCGTATGCCGCGTGGTTCGGAGAGCGCCCGAAACGGTGTCATGTGGGGGTACGCCAATGATGAAGCCAATCTGTCTCTGCGGGGTTGTGATCGCGTTGATCGCGCCCGTCGCCATCGCCGCTGTGGATGTGTCTCAAGCCCAGAAGGACTGGCAGAATCTCGCCGAACTCGTCACACAGTTTCAGCAGGAATTCATGTCGCGCTCCAACATCGAGAAGAAAGGGGACACCCTTCCCGACGAGTGGAACGAGTGGCGCACCCGGTTCGAACAGGCCATGGCGGAGTTCAAGGAGCGGTACGGCGCCACCGCCGGCGAGGTGACTCAGGCGTTCGAGGGTGTTCAACGCCCCCTCGATGTGGCCATGCCGGCCGATCAGGCCTTCATGGTCGCCTCGGGCATCGACGTGGCCGCCCAGCAGAAACAACTCGTCGATGCGGCCATGGATCTCGGCCGGGAGTCGTACACCAAGTGGAAGAACCTCGATGCGGCTCCGACGAAGATGGAGTTGAAGGTTGACTACGCCCAGCGGGCGCTCAACTACTTCGGATTGGCCAAGAAACTCGATCCGGAGGGCTCCGGATACGACGAGTTCCTGGCCCAGGCCCAGGCCGCCTACGACGAGTCGTATCCGGAATGGGAGAAGGTGCTCAAGGAACTCACCTGGCCGGGCCACAATCCCGATTTCGCCGGGCCCGGCGATCCCGACGAACTGGCCCAAGCCGCTGTCGAGTATCTCAGCGGGAACAAATGGACGAAACCCGAATACGACGATGAGCACATCCCCATCGCGGCCTGCGTGCGCGGCAAAGACTGGGAGGTGTACAAGAAGACGGCCCTGGGTGAACCGACGCAGTACAGCCTGGACATGTTTGTGGCGTTCCAGGGCACCAAGGATCCGAAGATCGCGTACGCCTACGAGATGGTGCTGTACACGCGCGAAGAGCCGGGCGTCGAGAAGGGCCTCCCGTTCCGATACGGCAACTCGCGGCAGTACGCCAAGTACAAAATGCTCATGGAGAACGTGCCCAAGGGCGCCCGTTCCGGCGGCGGTGGCGCGGCTGGCGGCGGCGGAGCCAGGCCCACGTCGGGCTTCTCCGGATTCCTTTGGCGCCTGATCCTGGCTGTGGCCCTGCTGGCGGGCGGGCTCGTGGGCGCCGCCCCTCTCCTGAAGAAGCAGGTTCCGGCCCTGGCGGGCCTCTGCGACACCTTGGGCGCCTCCCGTGGCCGCCTCGGCATCGTGGTGGCCGCCGTCGGTGCGCTGTGTTTCCTGCGGGCGCTGGTGTTGTACTTCTCACCGTTGACGGATCTGCTCCCGCAAGCCGTCGCCATCCTGCTCGGGCTGGCCTTGGCCAAGGACACGCTGCTGGGTGGCGCCGCGGGCGCCAGCCCGGCCGGTGAAGCACCCTCCGACGAAGCGGCAGCCGAGCCTGCCGAGGGCGAGGGGG
This sequence comes from Candidatus Hydrogenedentota bacterium, assembly GCA_016934125.1. Classification (GTDB taxonomy): domain Bacteria; phylum Hydrogenedentota; class Hydrogenedentia; order Hydrogenedentales; family SLHB01; genus JAFGTL01. Next base: position 2,873 of record JAFGTL010000052.1, on the reverse strand, counting down.
CTCCCGGGAAGCCGGCTGGCTTCGTGGCGCGCCACCGCGGCCTGCTCGAGGGCATTGCGCGGCATGAACTGCGCCTTGGCGTGGCATCGCTCTTCCTGGGGATTGTGCACCTGCTGCTGGCAGGCCTCTGGCTTTTCTAAGGGATTGCGGCATCCGGGGGCCGTCGCGGAAGGGTTCCGCCGCGGCCCCCGGACACGGCTGCGGAGGCACGCCGGATGATCGAGGCGATGTTCGCTGCGCTCCTGGGCGCTGCGTCCGTGACGCACCCCGTCTACCCACCCCAATACAGCCTTGAGCAGGCGGACGCCTTGCGGCAGGAGGTCGCGGATGCGCTGGCCATGTCGCCGCGGGATCTCTATGACGCCGTGCCCGTTGGATCGGGCATCTACTTCTGCGGCTGCCCGCATTGTGACGGGGGCGCCCAGGAGCACGCCATGGCCTGGGAACTTGGGCTTGGCGATCGCGTGAGATGCCGGTACTGCGGTATGATGTTCCCCAACGAGGAGTATCCCAACAACCGCGAGACGGTGCTCACCGCGCCGAGCGGCGCGCGGCACGTGTATCGCTGGCACGAAAACGAGGCGGGACGCCAGTATTTCTTCGAGGCGCACGCCTGGTATTCCCGATGGGGGTGGACGCGCGATCGCGCGTTGCGTCTCGCCAACCTGTACGCCCTGACGGGCGATCCCGAGTATGGCGATCGCGCGGCCGCCCTCGTCGGCCGCTACGCCCAAGTCTATCCGGACTACGCGATCCGGTTTGACTATCCCTTCCGCCCCGTCCGGTTCTGGCCGGCCGATCAGAAGTGGCCCTACGACGACGATATCGGCCCGTTCCGCGGCGCGAAGTTCTACTGGTGGGCGTACGGCGATATCCCCGTCAAGCTGGCCCGCGCCTATGACCTCCTCGCTGCGGGCGACTCCTTCGAGCGGCTGCGGGGGGTGCTGGGCGAGGACATCGAGGAACGGATCGAGCGCGACTTGATCCGGCTGGGCTACGAATTCGCCTCGGCCCATCCCGACAGCCACGGGAACATGTCGCCCGGCCTGTACGCAGACATGGTGGTGGCCGGGCGCATCATCGGCGCGCCCGACATGGTGCACGAGGCCGTAGCGCGGTTTCAGGCCTTGCTGCACGAGCAGTTCTTCGTCGACGGGTGGTGGCGGGAGTGCGCGCCCAGCTACCACTGGCAAACCATCGGGAACCTGGCCGAGGTGGCGAAGGTCGCCGCCGGCTACTCGGATCCGCCCGGCTGTCCCGAGCCGCGGTTCGACCACCTCGATCTGATGGCGGACGCGCCCCTCCTCGATAGGGCGTTCCGCGTCGGCGACGAAGGCTGCCTGCCGGATGGACGCCTCATGCCCGTGAACGACACGTGGTGGTTCGGCAAACGGCGGCCTCTCGAGCGTTCCGTGTGCCGGTTCTGGCCGGCCATGGGGCACGCCATCCTGGGCGCGGGCACAGGCGATACCCAGTTCCAGGCCCACGTCAACTGGAACGCGTCCTACGGCCACACCCATATGGACAGCGGCGCGATCCTCGTCTTCGCTCATGGCAAAGAATTGCTCTCCGACATCGGCTATACCCACACGCGCTACCGCAACTGGACGCTCAATTCCGCCTCACACAACATGGTGGTCGTGGATGCGCGCTCCCAGCAGCTCGAGGGGAATGCGTCGAACCAGACGGGCAATATCCTCTTCTTCGACGACACCTATCCGCACGTGCGCGCCATCGATCTGGACGTGCAACCCGCCTATCCCGGTTGTTCGGTATACCGCCGCCGCCTCGTCCACGTGCACGTGGACGAGGGCCGCGACTACCTCGTCGATCGGTTCGATGTCGAGGGCGGCGGCATGCACGACTACTTCCTCCACGGCTCGGCCGACGAGGAGGGGACTCTGGAAACCAGCGTGCCGTTTCCCCGCGAGGTGGCCACGCTGGTGCCGGAGTGGGGCGGCACGGAGGAGCATACCGGCGAGGACTGCCTGGACTTCTCCGGCGAGCGGTTCCATCCCTACGGTTTTCTGTGGAACGTACGCGCGGCCGATGCCGGCGGGGCGTGGACGGCCACGTGGCAGTACGGCGACGTGGGCCTGAAGTCCTTCCTGTTTCCCGAGTCCGACACGATTCTCTACCGGATCCAGTCGCCCGCGATCCGTCAGGCCCGGGACGACGACACGAAGCTGCACGACTACCTCCGCAACGGCGTCATGCAGCGGCATACGGGCGGCCGCAGCGCGTTTGTCGCCGTTCACGTGCCCTTTCGGAGCAGTCCCTGGATCGAGCAGGCTTCTGTGGACGGCGGCGCGATCCGCGTAGCCTACGGCGGCGTGACGGACACGATCCGGTGGGAGGGCGATCGCCTCACCGTTGCCTCGTCGGCCGGCTGGCAGTATGACAGCGGCGTTGCCGTCACCGGCGGCGTCATCGCACTCGATCGAGACGACGGGTTCGCCCTTCGCGTCGATGGCGCCGTGCCCGATGCGCGTCTGATCCGCCTTGATTTCGGAGGGATGCGATCCGTCGTGTTCCGTGTGAAAGCGGTGGAGGAGGGCCGCATTGTGCTCGAAAACGATCCGGGATTCGTCTATGACTCCGGCGATACCGAGGCCCGGTTCGTCTATCACCCCCATGAGGCGTTGGCCGGGCCCGTCACGTGGGCCGCCTGGGAACCGGCCCGCTCCGACTAACCGCCCTCCCCGCGTCTGCGCCCCGCGTACAGGAGCCATGCCTGGACGGCCACCGCGGCGACGATGAATGCGGGCATCCATCGGAAGGGCCACACGGTGCCGAGTCGCCCCGCGAGGATGCCGAACGCGATCGCCCCGAGGAAAGAGCCGACGCCCACCATGGTTTCGTGAACGGCGAGG
>JAFGTL010000661.1 GCA_016934125.1 Candidatus Hydrogenedentota bacterium | reverse complement strand
TGCTTGCCGCGGTGTTCGACGCGGGCGCAGAACGCGCCATCCTCGGCACCGCCGCTTTGCGCGACCCCGAGTTCCTGCGGCAGGCTACGCAGGCCTATCCGGGACGCATCGCGGTCGGCATCGACGCGAACAACGGCCACGTCGCCGTGAGTGCCTGGGCCGACGTCACCGACACACCCGCCCTCGAGTTCGCCTGCGAGGTCGAGCGGCGCGGCGCCGCCCGCATCATCTACACCGACATTCTGAGCGACGGCATGATGGGCGGCCCCAACCTCGACGCCACCCGCGCGCTCGCCCAGGCCGTCGCCATCCCCGTCACCGCTTCCGGCGGCATGTCGTCCCTCGACGATGTCCGGCGCGTGCGCGCCCTCGAGCCCTCCGGCGTCGACGAGGTAATCGTCGGCCGGGCCCTGTATCTCAAGGCATTCACCCTCCCGGAGGCGATGGCTGTCGCCCGAGGCGACGCCCCGTGAACGGGCCTTACGACACGGCCACCATCATCGGCGTCGGACTGCTCGGTGCGTCTCTCGGCCTCGCCCTGAAGGAACGCGGCCTCGCCCGCACCGTTCGGGGCGTGGGCCACCGCTCCAGCACCCTCGACACCGCCTTGGCCCGCGGCGCTATCGATGAGGCCTCTCTCGAGCCCGAGACGGCCTGTGCCGGCGCCGGCCTCGTGGTCGTGTGCGTGCCCGCCGCGCTGGTGGCCGGCACGCTCGACACGATACGGCCCGTGTGCCCGCCAAACGCCGTCATTACCGATGTCGCCAGCACCAAAGAGAGCATCTGCCGTCATGCCGCCGCCACCTGGCCCACGCCGCGCCGCTTCGTGGGCAGTCATCCCATGGCCGGCTCCGAGAAGTTCGGCCCCGAGCACGCCACGCCCACCCTCTATCAGGACAGCATCACCATCATGGAGCCTCGCGCGGCCGCCCACGCCGACGATGCCTGGGATGCCGTGGCCGCGTTGTGGCGCGCCCTCGGCTCGACTGTGGTCGAGATCGCCCCCGATCTGCACGATGCCCTCGTGGCCCGGACGAGCCACATTCCCCACATCACCGCGGCCTGCCTGGCCGAACTCGCTGCCGACCGCGACGGCGTCCAGGCAGTCGTGGGTGCCGGATTCCGCGACGTCACCCGCATCGCCGCCGGCCGCCCCGAGATCTGGCGCGACATCTGCCTCACCAATTCCCAGGCGATCGTCGAGGGCCTCGACGAATTCATGAAACGGCTTGCCGACCTGCGCCGCCTCGTTCACGCCGGTGACGGCCCGGCGCTCGACGCGTTTTTCCGCGCCGCACAGTCGGCTCGAACCAAGGTAGTGGGCGAATGAAGGGCGCATTCATCACAATCGAGGGCGTCGAAGGGTGCGGAAAATCCACCCAGGTGATCGGCCTCAAGCACTACCTCGAGTCCATGGATTACGTGGTCGAGGTGACCCGCGAACCCGGCGGTACCTCCGCCGGCGAAGCCATCCGCGCCGTTCTCCTCGACTCCGCCCAGAAAGACCTCAGCCCGACCGCCGAACTCCTCCTGTATGCCGCCGCCCGCGCCCAACACGTCGATCAGCGGATCCGGCCCGCCCTCGAAGCCGGCAGGATCGTCCTGTGCGACCGCTTCGCCGACTCGACCACCGCCTACCAGGGCGCCGGACGCGCCATCGACCCCGCCGACCTCGAAGAACTCCACCGGTTGGCCACCCGCGGCGTCTGGCCCGACCTGACCATCGTCATCGACCTCCCCGTGGCCCAGGGACTCGCCCGGGCCGCCCAAGTCCATGAGCCCGACCGACTTGAACGCGAACCCCTCGCCTTCCACGAGCGCGTGCGCCAGGGATTCCTGCAGATCGCACAGCGCGAACCCGGCCGCGTTAAGGTGGTGGACGGATCCGCCTCCATCCCCGATGTGGCCGAGGCGATCCAGCACCTCGTGGATGGCTTCCTGGACAGCCGCACATGAGCCTCGCAGACATCAAAGATCAGCATGTCGCGCTCCAGTTCCTCCGCAGCGTGATTCGCCGCGGCCGGATTCCCAACGCCCTCCTGTTCTGGGGGCCCAGCGGCGTGGGCAAGCGCACCACAGCCCTCGAGTTCGCCAAGGCACTCAACTGCCGCGAATCGGGCGACGACGCCTGCGACGCCTGCCTGTCGTGCCGCCGGATCGAGCACGGCAACCATCCCGACGTGCGGCTCTTCACCCCCGCCGGCAAGGCGCGCGAGATCAAGAAGCGCGACGTCGACGAGATCAACGAACTGGCCGCCCTGCGCCCCTTCGAGGCCGCGTGGCGCCTCATCATCATCGAGGACGCCGATCGAATCAACATCAGGGCCCAGAACCACTTCCTGAAAACCCTCGAGGAACCGCCCGGCCGCACCTTGTTCATTCTGCTCACTCAATATCCCCGCGTACTCTTCCCTACCATCCGCTCCCGATGCCAGATCGTGCGGTTCCGTTCCCTCTCGCCCGACACCGTCGTCGCCCTGCTCAAGGAACACCGCGAACTCCCCGAAGACGTGGCCCGCTCGATCGCGGGCGTGGCCGAAGGGCAGATGGGCCGGGCCTTCGACCTCGTGGATTCCCAACGGCGCGACATCGTCTTCGACTTCGTCCAGCGGCTGGCGGGAGGCGGCGAGCCCGTACGGCTTGCCGAGGACTTCGCCAAGCACCTCAGCGAGCGGCGCGCGCAGATCGAGGCCGAACTCGACGCCACCCCCGTGTCCGACGAGGCCGCTGACGCCGCGCCCGAGGATCTTGAACGGCTCCAGGAGCAGCAGGCGGCCCAACTGAACGCACTCATCAGAAATGATATACTGGAATACCTGTATCTGCTGGAGACGTGGTATCGGGACGAACTCGTGTGCGGCGCCCTCGGCGACACGCGGCGCGCGTGGAATCACGATCGGGCCGGAAGTCTCCAGAATAAGGTGTCGTCAGATCCTGCAGCCAAGATCCTTGCCGTCGAGAAGGCCCGGACGTATCTCGATCGGCACGTAAACGAAGAGCGCGTGTTTCGCGACCTGTTTTTTGCGTTGGCGGAACCCTAGCAAGCCCGGAGCATCGCCATGCAGACTGTCCGAGTCCGACTGCGTAAACCCACCCGCGTGTTTACGTTCATGTGTGCCGATATCCCCCTGAAACGCAATGATAGCTGCATCGTTCGCAGCGATCGCGGCCTCGAATACGGCACCTGTATCGTGCCCCCCGAACCCTTCCCGGACGAAGCGCGCCAGCCCACCAAGATGAGCGTCGTGCGCAAGGCCACCTACAACGACGAGGCCAATTTCCGCGAGATCGAGGCCGAGGAGGACAAGGCGCGCGCCGTCTGCAGCCGCAAGATCGCCGAACGCAACCTCCAGATGAAGCTCGTGGACGTGGAATACACCTTCGACAGGCACAAGGTGATCTTCTACTTCACCGCAGCCGAGCGCGTCGATTTCCGGCAGCTCGTCCGCGACCTCGCCCAGGAACTCAGAGCCCGCATCGAACTGCGCCACATTCAGGTTCGCGATGAGGCCAAGCTCGTCGGCGGCCTCGGCGTATGCGGCCGCGAACTGTGCTGCGGCACCTGGATGCGGGAGTTCAAGCCGATCTCCATGAAGATGGCCAAACGGCAGAACCTCTCCCTGAATCCCTCGAAGATCAGCGGCCAATGCGGCCGTCTCCTGTGCTGCCTCGAATACGAGAACGACCTCTATCGCAAGAGAAGGAACCCCGACCAGCAGCCCGCCTCCGGGCCGCCCTGTCAGGCCTGCCTCGAGCACGAGCCGGACGAGGACGACGACGCATCCTCGGAGGCCGCGGAAGTCTTGATCGATGACTCATACGACGACGGCTGCACGCCGGATGCTGTCCCGGCGCTCGACGCGACCGCGGCCGATCTCGCCAGCGACGACGAGGACGCCCTGCGTCCGCCGGCCGTCGTCGAGATGGACCCGGCCGACAACGGACAAGCCGGCAGCCAGCCCGGCGAACAGGCCGGCGGACAGGCCGGCGGACAGGCCGCTCCGGCCTCCGCCGCCCCGCCGCAGGGCGCCTCTGCCGAGGCCGACAGCTCCGGCGCCCCCAGAAAACGACCCCGCCGCCGGGGCCGGCGTCGCCGCTCCAAGAATCGCTCCGGCCGCGCGGGCCAGGGCGGGGGCGGCCAATAGAGTCTCACCATATGGGATTGGTAGATACGCATTGCCACCTGCAGGACGCGCGGTTCGACAACGACCGCGAGCGGGTGATTCAGTCGGCGCTCGAGACCGTGGACTGGTTGATCGTGGTCGGCGATACCCTCGCCACAAGCCGGGCCGCCGTCGAGCTGGCCCGGGATCGCGTGTATGCCACGGTGGGCATTCACCCCCACCATGCCGAGGAAGCCACGCCGGACATCCTCCTGCTCCTCAGAGCCCTGGCGCGCCGGCCTCACGTGGTCGCCCTCGGTGAGATCGGCCTCGACTACTTCTACGAGCATGCCCCTCGCCCAGTCCAGCGCGATGCCCTGACCGCTCAACTCGACCTCGCCCGCCAGGCCGGCCTCCCCGTTGTCATACACAACCGTAACCCCAAGGACGGCATCGACGCGCAAACCGACTTGACCGCTGTACTTAACCAAGCCGGGCCCCCTCTTCCCTCCGGCGTCATGCATTGCTTCTCCGGAGATGCCGCCTTCGCTGAGCAATGCATCGAGTGGGGCTTCCACATCTCCTTCGCCGGCAACCTCACCTTCCCCAAGGCCCACCCGCTGCGCGACGCCGCCCTCCACGTCCCCGACGACCGCCTCCTCGTCGAAACCGATTCCCCCTATCTCGCCCCCCAGCCCGTCCGCGGACAGCGGTGCGAGCCGTCTCATGTCCGCTACACCGCCGAGATCCTGGCTGGCCTGAAGGGCAAGTCGCTCGATGAGTTCGCCCAGCAAACCACCGAAAACGCCGAGCGCCTGTTCGGCATACGGCGCACCCATATCATCTGAAAGGAGATACGCCCATGCCGGATCCGGAACCCGTCTGGCCGGTGTCACGGTTGACCGCTCAACTCCGCGACCTCGGCGTCCGAGCCGGCGACACGCTCTTCGTCCACACCGGGCTCCGGGCCACCCGTCTCGCCCGGCATGAGGTGCCCAACCTCCTCGCCGCCTACCTCCGAGCCGTCGGCGATGAAGGGGCCGTCTTCTTCCCTACCCACACCTACTGCTTCAAGTCCATGCCGGGCGTGGCCCCCTACCACCTCGACATGCCCTGCGTCCCCGGCGTCGGCGTATGGCCCGAGCTCACCCGCCGCATCCCCGGCGTCACGAGGAGCCTACAGCCCACCCACTCGAACGCCGGCATCGGCGCCGACGTGGATCGTATCCTCGGCGATCACGCCGACTTCGAGCCCGTTGGAGTCGGCTCGCCCCTCGATAAGCACTACCTCGCCAATGACAAAGTCCTCCTTATCGGGTGCGGATTCGAGTCATGCACCGCGCTGCACCTCGCGGAAACCTACGCCCAGGTCCCCTATCTGGGCCGGTTCCCGAATCCGGACGACTCGATTGCCCTCACCCGCACCAGCGGCACTGTCCGCGAGATCCCCATTCGCGAACGGCCCGGCTGCAGCACCGGATTCCCCAAATTCGAGCCCCGGCTCCGCGCCGAAGACCTGATCCGCGACGGGCGGCTCGCCGAAGCGCCCGTCATGCTCTGCGAAATGG
>JAFGTL010000660.1 GCA_016934125.1 Candidatus Hydrogenedentota bacterium | reverse complement strand
AAGGGTTCGCAGGGCATCTTGCCCGGGTAGGTGGCGATGACTTCGGGTGCGGCCCACGTGACGCCGCCATCGGGCGAAACGGTCTGGAGCACTTCGAGAAGATCGCCGCCGGGCCCGCTGCGGCGGTGGTAGAGGCCGATGTACGAACCGTTCTTCAGGCGCGCGACGGAGCTGAACGTCATAACGTTCTCGTAGCCCTCGCCGAGGGGGGCCGCCTCGCGCCACGTCTCGCCGTCGTCCTCGCTCACAATGCGGGGCATGGCGGGCGGCCCGTCGGGGTCCTTGCGCCATGCGGAGAACACCCACAACCGCGCGGCCCCCTCGGGATCGACCATGCGGTAGATGCTCGGGCAATTCTTGTGCGTGGTGAATCCTTCGGGCATGCGATCATCGAGGCGCGTCCACGTGAGGCCACCGTCGTCGCTGCGCGCCATGGGGCCCGCGAACCCGCCATGCTCGATGCACCAGACGGCGAAGATGGTCTTACCGTCGGGCATGAGGACCGTCGTGGGGTGGCCCTGGTAAACCTCTTCGGTGCCTTGCGCGATGACGACTTGGCGCGCTGTGTCGCCGGAGATGTCGACCATAGGCAAGCGGTCGGGGCCGTCGAGGGCGTCAAGGGTGAACCGCGCGAAGACGATGGATTCGTAGGCGCTCTTGGCGCCGGCCTCGTACAGGCAGGCGGCGGAGCCATCGGGTAAGGTCGTCAAATCGGAATAGGCGCTGGGGCCCTCGTGCAGCAGGAGGCTCGAGGGCCACGTCTTGCCCTCGTCAAAGCCGGCGCGCACGGTCATGCCGACGCGTTTGTCGGGGGAGGCGGGATTGCTGAAAAGGATGACGCCGGGGGCGTCGCCTTTAGGCCAACGGTGGCGATGAATGGCCGCCTGGCAGATGGGCTCTACGAGAGCCGCGTCGAAATGTTGATCCGTCCACGTAAGCCCGCCGTCGTCGCTGACGGCGACTTGCCGGCGCGACTGGGCGCGGTCGTAGTTGCGCATGTTGAGCATGAGACGGCCGTCGAGCAACTCAACCGCCGCGCACTCGTTTACTTGATGTTCCGGCGTTGAGCCGCCGAGATGCCAGGTCTTGCCGTGGTCGTCCGAGTAGATGACGTGCGAGTAGTAGTTCTTCGATTCCGCCTCGATATGGTCGCAGGGGACGATCATGCGTCCGGCATGGGGGCCGTGCTGTATCTGAATGCCTGCGCCGGGGCCCGTCGCGTACCATGTCCAATCGGGCAGCTTGGCGTCGGCGGTGATCTCGACGGGGGCCGCCCAGGTGCGGCCGTCGTCTTCCGAGTGCGTGACGAAGACGCGCCGCGTGTCGCGACTCTCGAGGGCGATGATCTGCTTCTCGTGATCGTCGCCGCGGTTCCACGTCATCAGCAGCCAGACGACGCCCGTTTCGCGGTCGACGACGGGGCATGGATTGCCGCAGGTGTTGCCGGCGTCATCCCAGATAATCTGCTGTCCCGTCCACGTGGCGCCGTTGTCCTCCGAGCGCTTCACGAGCATGTCGATGTCGCCCGTGTCCGACGAACTGCCCTTGCGCCCTTCGCAGAAGGCCAACACGGTCCCGTCCTTCGTGACCATCAAGGCCGGGATGCGGTAGGTGTCGTAGCCGCCCTCGCCGGACACGAACAGGGCATCGCCAACCGGCCCCGCCATGGCCCACGGGGCGCTCAGCGCCGCCAACGCCAAAAGAGATAGCGCGCTGGTATTCGGATACATGCTCATTCTCATCTCCCATTGTCCGCGACTGCGCGTTGCCGTCTCGCAACGGCAGCCGGTTTGGTGCTTTCTTTCGCATACAGTAGCATGGCCTCTGGGGGCGGACAAAGCCCGCAATGAACGTGCGCGACGGGAAGGACGCGCTATCACACGAATGAGATGAGGCGCTTCGCATGCCCAGAAGAGAGCAGATGAAGCAACTCATTTGTGAACAGACTAGGGGCAGTTGCCGCGTCCGTGCAGGCGGGCCAAACGTGAGATGTAGCGCCGCACGAGCCACAACGGAATAATGCCGAAGACACCGAACGAGCAGTCGATGAGCCGCCAGAACAAGGGGATGCCACGGATTGGCCCGCACACGAGCGCCAACGGCCGGCAGGCGCCACGTGCGCGACTCCGCGTGTCTGTGTCTACCGCGTCTCGGCCTTCTTGAGCGCGCCGACGATCGCGTCGGCGATGGCCTTCATCCCCGTGTCGCCGGGATGCGCCGCTACCCCCGAGTGCTCGATCTGGCGTTCCGAGCGGACGTAGTTGGCCTCATTCTTGGCGAGCTCGCCGATGTGGACGTAGATTGCGCCTACGTCGGCCGCCGCTCGTTTGAGGCAGCCGTCCTTGTTCGAGGAGGGCCAGAAGCCGCTTCGCACGATGATCGTCGGGCTCCCATCCTTCTGGAACGCCTTCAGCAGCTCGGCCACGCGCTCGTAGAACTGGGTTTCGGCTTCCTCAGATGCCAACTCCGGCACGTTCTCGCCGATGGCCAATATGAGCAGATCCGGCTCAAAATCGATGCACTCCCGCAGCTTCTCCTCAATCGGATAGGTGCCGTATTCCCGCTCGAAGTCGGCGATGTTCCGAATCATGGACTTGGGCGCCGGGACGCCGCTTGCGGCCGGCTTCGTCAGCGCCTGAAGCACGAGATGGACATAGTCTTTCTCGGCGGCACTGGCGGCCATCCCCCAGTTCCCCGTCCAGCCGATGGACTCGGACGGGCCGTGGAGCGTGATGCTATTGCCCAGGAAGAGGATCCTGTCCTTCTTCACCATCTTGGCATCAGCGGGGTGTTCGTCACTGTTCGCCTCGATGCGTACATCGCTTACAAACGGGCCCACGGCAACCGCGGCTTCCTCAAGGCTCGCCACAACCTTGCCGTTGATCCGCAGGTTGCTGATCGCGACGCCCTTGATGTCGTGCGTTTCGTCGAAACCCGACAGCGAAGAAGGCGGAAGAAGCTTGCCCGAGATCGAGCAGTCGCGCATGACGATGTCTCGCATCGTCCCGCGTTCCTGATCGCTCGACCATGGGCCGCGGAGAATGACCAGGACAAGGAAGTGCGGGAGATGGCCCGTCTGCCCCGTATACGTTGCGTCGCGGCCATTCTGTATCTGCGGCGTGTAGTTGACGTCATCGACTTCGAGCCGGATCCCTTCAAACGTCACGTCATGAACGGCGGCGCGATCGCCGTGTTGCACATCCATCGCAACATCGGCGGTCCGCACGATATCGCAATCGCGAAACGTGACGTGTGACAGTTCGGGCGCCGAGGTTTCCGCGCCGATCTCGAGGGCCCGGCCCCACTCGTTCCACACGACGCACCCCTCGAACAGGATATTGCTGATCGATGCGTCGCTGTAGTGACTCAGCCCCTTCACGACGAGGCTGTCGTCGAACGAGCGCACAAAACAGTCTCGCACGGTGACATTGCGGCTGTTGCAGAGGTCGATGCCGTCGGCGTTGTATCGCCAGAGACCGATGAGTTTGATATGGGCAATCTGTATCTCCGAACAATTGAACGTGGAGAGGCACCAAAGAGGCGGATCACGCAGAATGGGCCCGTCGATCGAGACGTTGGCGCAATGCACCAGATGAATGCAGCCACCGAAATTGTCGAGATACTTGCTCTCGTCGGTGAGCCCGAAGTACCGCTCCAGTTCGCTGGAATCGATGATGCCCGGGCCTAGTATCCTGATATTCGTGGCGTCGGTAGCTTCGAAGCAGCCATAGACGACGGCGCCGCCCGCCACATAGACGGTTTCGTTGCTTTGGAGCGTCACTCTGCCCGGGCGATGGATGCCGGGGCCGAAATAACGCACACCGGGAGCGTTTGGATCGGGTATCGTCACCGCGGGCGGATTCGCGAACACGTGCAAGGCCTTGTGCCACCCGTTCACTTCCACGGTGAGTTGTTGCGGCGTATCCAAGTGGAAGCGGATGCGGTTGCCTTCGACCTGCGGCTGAATGCCGCGAGATGTCGGCCGGATCGCCACAGACTCGATGGGGCGCTGGCTGACCACCTCGATGTCCGCCGGCGCGGACATGTCCCAATAGACAAACGAAGCGAGCTCCGTCTGCTCGACGGGCCGCTGATACCCCGGCCAAACCTGATTGAACGGCATCGCGGACACGCGGCACCTATACACCGGGGCCGTTTGCCCCGCAACGGTCACCGTGAAATCCTCGGAGAGCTTCTCCCCGTCCGGCGCTGGATACACCACCACGCCCGGCGCCTGGGCGAAGGCAACTGTGGTTCTTCCCAAGACGAATGCGAACACAACGAGAATCGCGATCGATCGCAACATGAGCAGACTCCTCAAGGCGGATTCCATGTGAACCCACGATATCGAACCATCTGTGGGGAAAGCTGACGGTTTTACCTCATTTGTTCTCTCGCTCATCCTTGCTCGGCCGAATAGAAGATGAGCCGGGAATCGCGGCGGTCCGGGATGGCGATTTCGAAGCCTTCTTCGCGGATCTGCTTGCCGGAAGCGGCCCAGGTTTCTCCGGAGTCGTAGTCTTCAAACCTCCACTGTTTGGCCGGATCGATCGTCAGCAGATCGAACGTCATCGCCTGAATATCGCTCTGGGCCCGGCGCAACGCGAGAATCATCCCTTCTTGTTCCGCAGGGAGATACAAGTGATACGCCATCCATGCGGCCGGGTTGCGTTGTTGTTGAGCCAAGGGGTAGTAGTCGCCCAGGAAGTACTTCTTGCAGCGCTTGGCCTGGACGACGTTCGCCTTGATCTGGAGGAACTCCGGCTCCGTCTTGGCAACGAGCCAGTTTTCCATGCCGGGATTCAAGGCGGAGCGGGCGTCATAGGTGTCCAGGATCGTCCAGCCTCGAGTGGCGCTTCCCTGAATCGGGAGCCAATGCTGAATCCCATAGCTCTGATCCTGCGTCGACTCGGCGGTGGCTTCGGGAAAGCAGTTGTAGTCGCTTCGCCAGAGCGGTTGCCCGCGGCGGATCGACTCGAGATCGATGCGCCGTCCGCCGCTGGCGCAATTGAGAATGGCCAGGTGCGGGAATTCGTCGAGGAGCGCATCCCAGAACGCGAAATGCCCCTCGATGAAGCGCATCTCGTTCATGCCCCAGCGATCAGGTT
>JAFGTL010000659.1 GCA_016934125.1 Candidatus Hydrogenedentota bacterium | reverse complement strand
GGCGATGGGGGAGACGAGTAGTGAGTGAAGCGGTCATCGGCGTCGATCTGGGTGGCACCAACGTGAAGGCGGCCGTGTGCAGCCGCGATGGCAAACTGATCGCGAAGGACTCGCGGCCTACCGATGCCGAAAACGGCCGGGACGCCGTCTTGTCGCGCATCGAGGAGAGCATCGACGCCGCCCTCGCCGAAGCGGGATTCACGCGTTCGGACATGCTCGCCGTGGGCATGGGCGTGCCGGGGCCGATGAACTGGCAGACGGGCGTACTCTTCAGCCCGCCCAATCTGCCCGGGTGGAAGGACGTGCCCGTCGCCGATCTCATGCACGAACGGCTCGGCGTGCCCGTGTTCGTGGATAATGACGCCAACGTCGCCGCCTTCGGCGAGTTCTGGGGCGGCGCGGGCCGCGGCGTCCAGTCCATGGTGCTGCTCACGCTCGGAACGGGCGTCGGCGGCGGCATCGTCGTATTCGGCAGGTTGCTGCGCGGCATCGACGGCACGGCCGCCGAGATCGGCCATCTCTGCGTGAAACGGAACGGCCGCCAGTGCAACTGCGGCGCCAAGGGCTGCCTCGAAGCCTACGCCTCCGTCACCGGCATGCTGCGCACCGCTGTCAAAGGCATCGAAGACGGCCACGAAACCCTGCTGACTACGCTGTGCGGGGGCGATCTCTCGAAGCTCACCGGCAAGATGATCTCGGACGCCGTCGCGCAGGGCGACGGATTCGCGGAATGGGTGATGGAACAGACGGGCGTGTGGCTCGGCACGGGTATCGGGAGCCTCATCAACCTGCTGAATCCGGAAAAGGTCGTGCTGACCGGCGGCATGATCGCGGCCGGCGAGGTGCTCTTCCGCCCGATCCGGGAAACCGCGCTGGCCCAATCGTTTGACGTGCCGGGCCGGCGGGCCGAGATCGTCGCGGCGGGGCTCGGCGCCGACTCAGGCGTCATCGGCGCGGCCGGGTGCGCCCTCGAACGGCTCCAAACCGGGGGGGCGCCGCAGGCCTCCTAAGCCCCCCCGCGGAACCGCCCCCGAGTCGCCTGGAACCGGCCCGGTGACATTGACTTGCCCGGTATTCAGGCTGTACGGTTTTCCTTTGCGCGAATACAGACGCCCGGCGTCGGCGCGCCAACCGCGACGCCGCAATGAGGAGTTCCAGATATGAGCAATGAGCGCCCCGGGGCCGGCCTCGACTTCGTTCGGGCCATTGTCGCCGAGGATTTGGCAACCAACAAGTGGGATGGCCGCGTAGTCACGCGGTTTCCGCCGGAACCGAACGGCTATCTCCACATCGGCCATGCCAAGAGCATCTGCCTGAACTTCGGCATCGCCCAGGAGAACGAGGGCGGCCGGTGCCACCTCCGGTTCGACGACACGAACCCCTGCAAGGAAGAGCAGGAATACGTGGACTCGATCATGGAGGATGTGCGCTGGCTCGGATTCGACTGGGGCGAGCACCTCTACTATGCGTCGGACTACTTCGATCAGTTGTACGAATGGGCCATCCAGCTCATCAAAGAGGGCAAGGCCTACGTGTGCGATCTGAGCGTCGAGGAGATCCGCGCGCACCGCGGCACGCTCACGGAAACGGGCACGGAGAGCCGCTACCGCGAACGCTCCGTCGAAGAGAACCTCGAGCTGTTCGAGCGCATGCGGGCCGGCGAGTTCGAGGAAGGATCGCGCGTGCTCCGCGCCAAGATCGACATGAACGCGCCCAACATGCACCTCCGCGATCCCGTCATGTATCGCATCCTCAAGGCCAGCCACCACCGGACAGGCGACAAGTGGTGCATCTATCCCATGTATGACTATACCCACGGGCAGTCCGATTCGCTCGAGGGGATCACCCATTCCATCTGCACCCTCGAGTTCGAGATCCACCGGCCGCTCTACGACTGGTATTGCGAGGCGTTGCGGATCTATCACCCGCAGCAGATCGAGTTCGCCCGGCTCAACCTCACGTACACGCTGCTCAGCAAGCGGCGGCTCATCGAGCTGGTGACCGAGGGCCTCGTGAACGGCTGGGACGACCCCCGGATGCCGACGATCTGCGGGTTCCGCCGGCGCGGCTACACGCCCGAGGCGATCCGCGACTTCTGCAAGCGGATCGGCGTTGCCAAGGCGGACAGCATCAACGAGATCGAGCAACTCGAACACTGCCTGCGCGAGGATCTCAACAAGCGGGCCCCGCGCGTCATGGGCGTGCTCGATCCGCTCCGGGTGGTCATCGAGAACTACCCGGACGATCAGGAAGAAGAACTGGACGCGATAAACAACCCCGAAGACGCCTCGATGGGCGCGCGGAAGGTGCCCTTCTCAAAGGTGCTCTACATCGAGCGGGAAGACTTCATGGAGGATCCGCCGCGGAAGTTCTACCGGCTCGCACCGGGGCGCGAGGTGCGCCTCCGCTACGCCTATTTCATCACCTGCACCGGCGTAGTCAAGGACGAGAACACCGGCGAGATCGTCGAGCTGCGCTGCACCTACGATCCCGATACCCGCGGCGGCGACGCGCCCGACGGCCGGAAGGTGAAGGCCACGCTGCACTGGGTGTCGGCCGCGCACGCCCTCGAGACGGAAGTGCGCATCTACGAGCACCTGTTCACCAAGGAGAACCCCGCCGATCTCGATGAGGGCGAAGACTGGCGCGATTACCTCAACCCGGATTCGCTGCAGGTATTGCCGGCGTGTTATGTCGAGCCGAGCCTCGCCAATGCGAAGCCCGGCGATCGGTTCCAGTTCGAGCGGAAGGGCTACTTCTGCGTCGATCCGGACTCGACGCCCGAGAAGCTGGTGTTCAACCGGACGGTGGCGTTGCGCGACACCTGGGCCAACATTCAGAAGGCGCAGCAACAGGCCAAGTGACGGTTCCGGTATGCATGCGGCCGGTTCCTATCGGCGCATGAATGCCGGGGCACCTCATGGCGCGGCATGTCGCGTGCCGCCGCGTATTCTGTTGAATAGGAGATGGACGTGATAGCCATTGTGGATTACAAGGCCGGAAACCTCACCAGCGTGCGGCTGGCGCTCGAGCACCTCGGGGTTGAGGCGATGGTGACGCAGAACCCCGCCGAGATCCTCACGGCCGAGCGGGTGATCTTCCCGGGCGTAGGCGCCGCGGGCCAGGCCATGGCCGACATCCACGCCCTCGGCCTGATCGAACCGCTCAAGCAGGTGGTTGCCCACGGCACGCCCTTCCTCGGCATCTGCCTCGGCACCCAGATCATCTTCGAGCACTCTGAGGAGGACGCCGGCACCACGTGCATCGGCATCATCCCGGGCACGGTGAAACGCTTCACGCCGTCCGATCCGCTGTGCAAGATCCCCCAGATCGGGTGGAACACGGTGCGGTTCGCGCGACCGCATCCCCTGTTCGCGGGCATCGAGAACGACAGCGAGTTCTACTTCGTCCACAGCTTCTATCCGGCGCCGAGCGACGCCGACTACATCGCCGGCACCACCGAGTACGCCGGCGTGCAATTCGCCTCCGCCGTAGGCCGCGCCAACCTGTTCGCCACGCAGTTCCACCCGGAACGCTCGGGGCGGATCGGCCTGCGGGTGCTCCAGAACTTCAGTGAATGGGACGGAACATGCTGACAAAACGCATCATCCCCTGCCTCGACGTGCGCAACAGGCTCGTCACCAAAGGCGTCCGGTTTCAGAACAACGTCGATCTCGGCGATCCCATCGAGATGGCCGTCGCCTACAGCGACAACGGCTGCGATGAACTCGTGTTCTACGACATCACCGCATCCGCCGAGCGGCGGCCCATCGATATCGAGATGGTGGCCGAGGTGGGCAAGGTTGTCCATATTCCCTTCGCCGTAGGCGGCGGCATCCGCGATCTCGACGATATGTACCGCGTGCTGCTCGCGGGCGCCGAGAAGGTGTCCGTCAACTCCCTCGCCGTCGACAACCCCGACATCATCGCCGAAGGCTCGAGGCAGTTCGGCGCCCAGTGCATCGTGCTCGGCATGGATCCCGTCAAGGCCGACGAACGCCGGTTCCCCAGCGGCTACGAAATCACCACCCGCGGGTTCCGCGAGCGCACCGGCATGGACGCCCTCGGATGGGCCAAACGCGCCGAAGATCTGGGCGTGGGGGAGATCGTCGTCAATTCCGTCGACGCCGACGGCACCCGCGAAGGCTTCGAGCTCGAACTCACCCGCCTCATCGCCACCAACGTCGGCATTCCCGTGGTCGCATCCGGCGGCGCCGGCACACCCCAACACCTCGTCGACGTGTTCATCAAGGCCCACGCCGACGCCGCCATCGTCGCCAGTATGACGCACATGGGCGACTACACCATCGGCCAGATCAAGGACGAACTGGCGAGCGCGGGCGTCCCCGTCCGCAAGAAGTGGTAGCCGCGGCCGCCAAACCGTAGACATCCGCCGGTTGGGGTGCGGTTTCATGACCGCAGCGCGCAACTCCCCGGTGCGGTACGAGCCGCCGAGACGCGTCCGGCCAAGCTATGTATCGCCCCTCTCGGGGCTCGGAATCGTTGGACGCCCTGTAACCCAGGCCGTTGGCCTGGGCTGGTATGTGCGCGCCTTTCAGGCGCGTTGCCCTTCGGGCGCGTAGGAAGACTTGCGCGTTCTTCTGCGCTCGG
>JAFGTL010000051.1 GCA_016934125.1 Candidatus Hydrogenedentota bacterium | reverse complement strand
GTATTTCCTAGGAAACGATGGCATTGGGGTCTGTTTTCTCCACTACATTTCAGATCGACTTTGGCTTGTTGGGCAGGGAATTAGGAATTAAAGGAATTAAAGGGACACAATACTCAATTCTTCTGTTCGAAGCCCTCGGGCCCGGGCCTGCGTCTTTTCGCGGACGGCCGGAATCGCCAGTGAGCGGGAGGTGGCGGCGCCGGAAGCAGGCATCCGGGGGTTGCCATGGTGGGCGATGAAATGGTGCGGCATACCGGGCGACACGATGCGCGCAATTAATGGCATACAAATGGGATAGCAGGAACGGCCATGGCATCCGAGAATTAAGCATTGTGTCCCTTTAATTCCCTTTAATTCCGGGCGATGAAATGGTGCGGCATACCGGGCGACACGATCCGCGCAATTCATGGTATACAAATGGGATAGCAGGAACGGCCCTGGCATCCGAGAATTAAGTATTGTGTCCCTTTAATTCCCCTTTAGCTCCTGCCGGAGAACGGGCTACGCGGGCGGCGATTCTGGTAATCTACCCTCGTGCGCAGGATTGTGGGGCGACGCGGACTGGAATTCCGCTTCTGCTACACGAAGGTACACTGCCGGGAGGAACGCGATGAGTTCGGAGTCCTTTGGACACGGAATTCCTGTGGAGAACACGATGAATCGTCGACATTTTCTTGATTCCATGGTGCTAGCGGCCACGATCCCCGGCGTTGTGGGCCAGAATCCGGGCGCGGCCGAAGCGGCGGCTGATCCGTCTCGCTTCGCAGAACCGGCCCGTGCCGTGCCTATCAAAGACGACGTGGACGTCGTCGTGTGCGGCGGGGGCCCGGCGGGGGTGGCCGCGGCGGTCACCGCGGCCCGGGCAGGGGCGCGCACGCGATTGATTGAACTCCAGGGGTGTCTGGGCGGCATATGGACGTGCGGCCTGCTCACGTGGATCTTCGATTTCGACAAACCGGGCATCAATCAGGAGATCATGCGGAAACTGAACGAGCGCAACGCCCGTTCCCGATACAGCGATACGGGGGTGGACAAAGACTTCACGTATGTTCCCGAGGAGATGAAGCTGCTGCTGGAAGAAATGTGCCAGGAGGCGGGCGCCCAGTTTCGCCTGCACACGCGCGTGGTGGGCGCCTATCGCGAGGGGCGGCGCCTGACCACGGCGATCACGGAGTCGAAATCGGGACGCGAGGCGTGGCGCGCCAAGGTGTTTATCGATGCCACGGGCGACGGCGACCTCGGGGCGTTGGCGGGCAACCGCTGGGAAGCGGGACTGGGCCGCGGCCAGGACTGCCCCTGTCAGCCCATGACGCTCAATGCGCTGGGCATCGTGCGCGACGCGGACGCCATCCAGGAGTTCATCTCGTTCTACGAAGTCAACGACGGCGGCGAGATGCGCTACGGAAAGCATCACCGCAAGGCCTCGGCACGGTTGATGGAAGAACTCCACCGGGCCGGCGTCGAGCCGTCCTACGGGCGGCCGTCCATCTTCCAGATCAAAGGCAATCTCGTGCTCCTCATGCTCAACCATGAATACAACATCCCCGCTTTCGACGCGGACGCGATCACCCAGGCGACGGTGCGCGCCCGGGCGGAGATCCACCGCCTCGTCCAGGGATTGCGCGCCCTGGGCGGCCCCTGGGAGGGCATGCAGATGGCCGCGTCGGCCGAACAGATCGGCGTGCGCGACGGGCGGCGCCTGCTCGGGCGGTATACGGTGACGGAAGAGGATCTGCGGGTGGGCACCAACCACGCCGACGGCGTTGTCGGCCCAACCTTCAACGTCGATATCCACGCCGTCGACAAGAAACGCAACGACGCCCAAGGGCCCATCTCGCACCAGGATTTCAAGATGCAGCCCTATCAGATCCCGCTGCGCGCGCTCATCGCGGCGGACGTGGACGGGCTCATGATGGCGGGCCGCTGCATCAGCGGCGATCACATCGCCCACGGGAGCTACCGCGTCACCGGCAACGCCGTGGCCATGGGCCAGGGCGCGGGCGTAGTGGCCGCTATCGCCGCGCAAAGCAACCGGTTGCCCCACGAAGTCGAGTGGGCCGAAGGGTTGGCCAAGCTGACGCAACTCGGGCAGTGGAGTTGACGCCCGGCCCGCCCTGCGGGGGCGTCCGCCAGCGAGGGCGCCGGCGCCACAACACAGGGGACGACAGGGAATGAACGTGTCCAAATGGTTCGCTCGATATCTCGGATTGCTGCTGTGTGTTGCGCCCATGGCGTGGGCCGGAGAGGAGCCCATCAAAGCCTTCTCCATCGACTTCAACTGGGGGCCGGGCGGCGATAACGCCTTTGCCGGGCCGGGCCATTGGGCCGATGCCGAGCCCGCGGCCCATGTGGCGTGGTATGAGGGCCTCGGCGTCAACACGATCCAGACGTTCGCGGTGTCGTGCAACGGATACGCGTGGTACAAGAATGGAAAGGTGCCCGAGCAACCGGGCCTGAAACACGATTTCCTCCCGGAGATGGTGCGGCTCGGCCACGAACGCGGTATGCGCGTGATGGCCTATTTCTGCGTCGGCGCCAACACGCGCTGGAGCAAGGAGCATCCCGAGCAGAGCTACGGCGCCGAAGCCGATTTCAACCTGATCATGACGGATGAATACCTCGATTACCTGACCATGGCCATCGAGGAGGCAATTACGCTCACGGGCATCGACGGATTCATGATCGATTGGGTATGGAATCCCTTCCGCGCACGGGAAAGCCAGGCCCAGGGGAAATGGATGGACGCCGAGAAAGCACTCTTCGAGCAGGTTATGGGCATACCCTTTCCCGGAGAAGACAACCTTGCCGACGAGCAATACCTGGCCTACAGCCGCAAGAACATCGAGAGGGTTTGGACGCGCATTCGCAATGCGGCCAAGTCGGCCAAGCCCGATTGCATCATCTGGCTAAGCTGTTTCGACGTAAGCCATCCGAGCGTAGTCGATTCGCTCATGTTTCGGGAAGTGGACTGGCTGATGAACGAAGATCCCCATCCCGAGAAACTGAAGGCACCTCAAGATGCCGGCACCCCGCGTCAACGCTTGCTTCAATGCCTCGTGGGATGGGGCGATCAGCACGACGCCTACGCCGCCGTCACCAATCCCGACTCGCCAACCCGCGATTTCTACGGGTTCTCCAAACCCGGCCCGTCCTCCCTGCCGCTTCCTATCGCCCGCTACAGAAGCCAGCCCATCGATGCGTTCGAAGGCAACGACAAGAACATCGCCACCCTTGTTCGGTATTTCAACGGCGAACTGGACGCGCCCGAGGACGCCCCGCCCCAAACGCGGAACTAGCGAAATAAAGGGAAATAAAGGGGGAATTGAGTATTGTGTCCCTTTAATTCCCGCGAAACCGATCCAGTGTGCCGCCCCGCGTTCCGCGGGGCTCCGGAGCCCGGCCGAATGGCCGGGCGGAACTCCCCGAGTAGCCCACGGCGCCAGCCGTGGGTGTGCGGCACCGGCCCCCCACCCCTCCGGAGCCCCCGTCAGGGGGCGGTACTCCCCGAGTAGCCCACGGCGCGAGCCGTGGGTGTGCGGCCCCCCATACAGCGCGAAGCACGACGCGGAAACACCAGCCCACTTTCGCGAAGTCCAGGGCCAGCCAACGGCCATTGGCGTCGAACAAGATGCCCCGTTACTCGATGAGCCCCCTATCCATGACGCAGGCCCAGTGGGAGACCGCCGCGGCGAAGAACCCAATGCCAGGCGCCGGCGGTGGTGCGTTGCCTGTGGCAGCCCGGCGGGCCCTGTGCGCCGGGGCCGGGCGCGGCTCACCCGGCCAAGGACTTCAGGAGGGCGATGGTGGTTTCCGTCATGGGCCATTCGCCGGGATAGGGGTGGAACTCGACGTGCCCGTCGAGATAGAGCACGTAACCGCCGTGTCCGCCGCCTTCCGGCCTGTGGTGTTCGGGGCGTTCGATGAGAAGGGGCATCTCGGCGGCCCACTTCGCTGCGTCGGCGGGCGTTGCGCCGGCCCCGAGAAACTGCTTCCACAGATCGTCGCGGAGCCGGGCGATGCGGGCCGTGCCGCCCGTGCCCGAGCCTTTGGGGACGGGCAAGTCGCCGGAGAAGTCGCCGCCTGCCGCGATCCGGGCGCGATAGGCCTCGGCAAAGGCCGCGACTTCCTCGTCGCTTGCGACGGCATAGCCGAGATAGAGATAGCTGTGATCATCGCATAACACGCCGGGATCGAGGCTGTCCTTTTCCGCGAAGAACCGCCTGAAATCCTCGTCCTGCGGGCACACGAACTTGAGCAGATTCTGGACGTACTCCGGATACAGCGACTCGGACGCGTCGAACATGAGCCGCCCCGGCTCAGGCGACAGCGCGGGGTAGGCGTCGTGGTTTTCGTTGGCATACATCTTGAACGCGATCCCGAGATCCTGCAGGTTCGACGCGCAGTTGTAGCCCGCCGCCTTCAGATGCCAGGCCGCGTACCACGGCGCGATGACGGCCTGGACGAGCACGGCGACAAGGGCGATGTTCAGGTATCCGAGGGCAAGGCCGACTGTCGCCATGCGCTTGCCGGGCTGGCCGGGCCGGCGTTTCTGGCGTGCCCGCGCGACGTGCCCGACAACGAGGCACGGCAGGGTGAGCACCCCGATCAGGAACGCGGCCAGGAGGGACGAAAGAACCAAGTCGCGACTCCACAACAGCATGAGCACCCAGACGGCCATGGGCAGCGCGGTCAGCACAAACGCGGCCACGGCGAGTCTGCTCTTGCTCCGGCTTACGTCGTTCATGCGCCCCCCTATCCGCCCAGTCGGCAGCTTACTCGACACCCACAATGAAATCCAGGATCCGCAACGGAGTCGGGGCGTGGGGCTCCGCCGGCATGTCCTGAGCCATCACCGACAACACGCCTTCCTGGCGCCACCGATAGGGATCGCCGAGCATCTCGTTGACAAAGGGCCCTTCTTCGACATGAACGACGCGCCAGTCCGTCCACTGCGATGCGGCGGTCGCGGCTGCGATGTTCAGGTTGCCGTCCGCGGTATAGATGAGGAGGGCGTTATCGGCTTTGTCCAAGAACACCTTGGGCCGGTTTCCCGCAACCCAGGGCAGTTCGCGGTGCTGCCACGTGCCGTCCGTGTCGCGCCAGTAATGGTGGTAGCGGCGCGCCTCGGGCGGCCCCCAGCGATCGTCGCCGGGGGTCGAGGCCGCCGCCTCGAGCGTCTCATCCGTGCAATGCCACATTACCACGTGCACGCGCCCGTGCGAATCCACCGCTTGGCCGTGCGTGTTCATGAGCCCGCAAGCGCGGCCAATCGGCGCGACGGTTACGCCGGGCGCGTCTATGCCCGGTGGCCCCTCGATCGCCTCGCCGGCGTTGTTCAGCCACGTCAGGCCGCCGTCCTCGCTGTAGACGTAAACGAGATCGTGGTTGGCCCCCTGGTCGCTCTCACGCCACACCCACGTCGTGTGAAGCCGTCCCCGCGGGCCGTAGTCGTAGCCGTTCGGATAGGAGCAGCGCGCCTCGCTTTTCCCCATGGCGTCTTCGAACACGCCCTTGCCCGAATCGATCGGCCGCGTGTTCGCCCACCGGCCGTCCCCGGCCACGTAGTCCACCAGCATCCGATCGCCGTTCCCCGACCGGCCCCGCCGGTAGCAGAACTGGAGGCCTCCGTCCGGCGTCTGCCAGAACCGCGGATAGGTAATCCGAATCGGCTGCCCCGGCTCGAGTTCCGACACGACAGGGCCGAACAGCGACTCGTCCCACGCCGCGTCACCCGGCTGTGTCGCCGCATTCCTCCTTGACACGCGGTAGTGGAGCGGGTGGCAGTGGTGGTCGAACGCCATGTGGATCGTCCCGTCCTTCGGGCATACGCCTACCGAGATGGTGTTATGCGCGTCGTTGCTCTGGAAGTCGTAGTCGCCGAACCGGATGATCTCCCACGCCCCCTCCGGCAGCTTGCGCCGCGCCAGACACACCCGCCTGGCCGCGTCGTAATACCCCACATACTGATAGCCGCCGTGCGACACCACCGCGTCCTGCTGAAACGATTTCCCGTTGATGCTCTGCCCGAACCCGCCCTTGATCGTCAGCGCCTCGGCGTCAATTACGCTGGCTCCGACCTTCCGCACCTCGAGCCCGTCTCCGGACTCCCCTGCAACGGCAAAGAGTAATAGCGAACACACGGCCACGCATCCCATTTGGCTCTCCCTTCGTCTTCACGATCCCGTACACGACGATTCCGCGCGCGTCGGTCACCGGCACGTCACGAGGCCCGGACGCTGCACGGTGGATCCCGAAGAGCCTTAGTGCCCGAACGGCGCATCGAGGAAGCCCAACCCCGCGGCCCTGCCCTTCGCGTACCGCGCGTTGACGTTCTCCCCGCCGCATATGCTCCATTCGCGGCTGCGGGCGACGCCGTCGCCGTATCCGCATATCTCGAGCGCCGATTCGATCCTCTCGTACAGCCGGGAGAAGAGCGCCCGGGCGCTCATCGTGTCGCCATACGCCATCCCCAGGCGCTGCAACACGTCCAGATCCTTCAACTCGTCGCGCAAGGCCATGCCATGGCCGCCGATACACCGGTCAGCCCTGCGGCGAAGATGCGGGCACGGCGGGCATATCATGCAAGGCCCGCAGATCAGCCGCACGGGTATCTCCGGGTTCTGGTGGATCGCGTCGATGGCCTCG
>JAFGTL010000658.1 GCA_016934125.1 Candidatus Hydrogenedentota bacterium | reverse complement strand
CCGGTTCCGCAACTCACCGGCGAGTTCCTCAACTGTCGGCCAGTGGCCAAGCACTTCCTTCACGCACTCTCCGCTCACATCGCTGTCCCTCTGGTCTTCGTGCCGGATACCGCCTCGCGGCGCGTGGCGCCAATCATAGTCTCCGTAGACGGCACCCGCAACTGTAACAAGAGGCCGGAAACGCGACACCGATCGATACGGAGGGTCCGAAGTCTTTGGCGGTATGCGGGTTTTGCTCGGCCACATGGCCACCGGCTGGGTGGTTTTTGCGCAAGCACAAATGGGGGCCGAGCTTGCCTTACGCGCCGCGCCCTGAGTTACGAGACGATTTGGGAGCGACACAATCCGCACGTGAGGAACGCGGCAGGATGCCGCGTCTACGCAAGGAACGCGGCAGGATGCCACTATCTACGTTTCCGTCCAACGCAGAAGCGGCATCTTGCCGTTTTCCCTGCGTCTGCCGTCCATCAAGAAGCCCACGATGTATGGAGCGAAACGGCAAGGCAGCGGAAAGGCCCGCCGCGGCGGGCCAATTGGGACTGCGTCTCCCGCGAGGAGAGCGTTACGTGCGGATTGTGGGAGCGGCTCTCTCGTTGACTCGGGCACAGCGTGTCTGTCAGTATGGGGGTGCGTGCGGCGCAGCGGGATGCGCGCGGGGCGTACGTGGCGAACGGCCGAGTGTTGAGAATCCCGAACAGGAGTAACGGATTCGATGGACAGACGGTGGTGGGCCGCCCCTGACGCATCCGGTTTGGGGCCTGAATTCCGGGAGCGGGTGCTGCGCGTCCGGGGCGAATTGGTGGACGTGGAACTGAAGGCGTTGGCGTTCCTGGGGGCAATCGCGCTGGCCGCGACGATGTACCGCGCACACCAGTTCGGCTGGCAGACGTCCAACGCCATCCACTCGACGCTCTACCTGTTGCTCCTGTGCACGGCCGTGTTTCATCGGTATCTCCCGTTCTGGTTCCGCGCGATCGCCTTGCTGTCCGCCGGCGTGTTCACCGCAGCCGTTGGACTCGCGGCCTGGGGCCTGGTTGGCATGGGCGTGCCGACGCTCGTCGCCTGTGCGGCCATTGCATCCCTGATCATGGGACGGCAGGGCGGCGTCTGGCTGGCCCTGACGGGCGTCGCCATCATGGTGGTAGTCTACGCGGGCGTCGTGGCCGGCGTGATCACCTTCGGGTTCGACGCGAAGGCCTATAACGAGTCCTCGTCGGCCTGGATCACGGCGATCTGCAGTTTCATCTTCCTGGTGACGGTGATCCTGGCCGCGCTCGAGAAACTCCTCCAGTCCTTCTTCGATGTCCTTTCGAGCCTGATGGCGCGGACGTCCCAGGTGCAGTTGGCCAACCGGAGGCTTGAGGAGAAAGTCAACACCCGGAAGGCGGCCGAGGACGCCCTGCGCGACAGCGAGAAACGCTACCGCGTCCTGTTCGAGGCATCGCCGGAGGCCATCTTCCTGCTGCGGGGCGATTCGTTCGTGGACTGCAATGCGAAGACGCTGGAGATGTTCGAGCGCAGCCGGGACGACATCATCGGGCGGACACCGGCCGACTGTTCCCCGCCCCGTCAGCCGGACGGACGCAACTCCACGGAGGGCGCGCGGGAGAAGATCGAGGCCGCCCTCGATGGCAGAGCGTCTCTTTTCGAGTGGGTGCACTGTCGACATGACGGCACGCCCTTTCACGCAGAGGTGAGCCTGTCGCCGGTTGAGCTGTCTGGAACGCCCCATCTCCAGGCGATCGTGCGCGATATCAGCGAACGCAAGCAGGCCGAACAGGAAGTCCGCGAGAGCGAAGAGAAGTACCGCGCCCTTTCGGAGAACTCGACGGACGCGATCATGCGGTTCGACCGCGACCTCCGGTTTCTTTATGCGAACCGGGCGGTGGAGGAGTTGATGGGGGTGGATCCGGCGCATTGCGTCGGGAGAACCCATCACGAGCTGAATTTCCCCGAACACTTGTGCGAGTTCTGCGAGGCCCAGATCGAGAAGGTGTTCGAGACGGGGCAGGCCCATCCCGTCCAGTTCGAAATGCAGGGCAAGAAGGGGCGCGTGGTTCTGGACTGGTCGCTCTTCCCCGAGTTCGGCCCGGACGGCCACGTTAACACCGTGATGACGAGCGCCCGCAACATCACGGACTTCGAGGAGGCGCAGAAGGCCCGGCTCGAACTGGAGGCCCAACTGCACCGCTCTCAGAAGATGGAAGCCATCGGCCAGCTCGCCGGCGGCGTCGCGCACGACTTCAACAACCTGCTTCAGGCGATTCAGGGGTATACCGATTTCGCCATGAAAGACCTGCCCGAGGATGCGCCCATGCGCGAGAGTCTGAAGCAGGTCATGAAGGCCTCGGAACGGGCCGCGGCCCTGGTGCGGCAGCTTCTCACGTTCAGCCGGCGGGAGGCATTCGAGCGGAAGCGCGTCGATCTGAACGATCTCATGGGTGGCCTCGTCAACATGCTGCGCCGGGTGATCGGGGAGCACATCGAGCTGGTGACGAGTGCGGGGTATGAACTCCACAGCGTGTCCGCCGATCCGGGCAAACTCGAACAGGTTCTGCTGAACCTGTGCGTCAACGCCCGCGACGCCATGCCGGAGGGCGGGAAGATCACCATCGAGACGTTCAATGCGCGCCTAGGCGATTCCTTCATCGATATCCATTCCTGGGCCGCCCCAGGGGACTACGTCGTCCTGAGCCTGTCCGACACCGGGAAGGGCATGTCGGCGGATGTCCGGGAGCACATTTTCGAGCCGTTCTACACGACGAAGGAGGCGGGCAAGGGAACCGGCCTGGGCCTGGCCACGGTGTACGGCATCGTGAAACAGCACGAGGGCTTTATTCACGTGGACAGCGAGCCCGGCGTGGGTTCGACGTTCTGGATCTATCTGCCCGCGGCAGACAATGCCGCCGCAAGCCCGGAGCCGAGCGACCGCAGGGCCGTGGCGGCCGGTGGCGGATCCGAGACGATCCTGCTCGCCGAAGACGACGAGATGGTGCTCGATCTGGCGCGCCGCATTCTGGAGCGTGGCGGATACAAAGTGATCCCGGCCCGGGACGGCACGGAAGCGGTGGCGCTGTTCGAGCAGTGGGCCGATGAGGTGGATCTGGCCCTGCTCGACGTGGTGATGCCGGGGTTGAGCGGGAAGGCGGTGGCCGATCGTATCCGGGCGTTACGCCCCAGAATCCCGATCATCTACAGCAGCGGTTACGGATTCAGCATCCTGGAAGCCAACCTCAACATGGACGAGCAGTTCAATCTGATCAACAAGCCGTACGTTCCGGACGATCTGCTCGTGAGGATCCGGGAAGCATTAGAGCGCAGCGCGTAGTCCGTGCCGCCCGAATCCCGTCCCGTCGAATTGCACTCGCCCGCGGATTTGTGTATTCTCACCGGGCCGACAGGCGCTAGCCCCCGAGAGAAGGATGCCCTCTCCATGACAACACCCACGGTAGTCTGCCTGACGCTGATCGCTGCGGCAGCGGCGGCCCCGGCCGGGCAGGAGAAGCCCGAGGACTACGGGCTCGTCGGCCCGTACCTCCGCTTCACCGCGCCCGACTCGGCTGAAGTGCGGTGGCGCACCGACAAGCCCATGGCCTCCGTGCTCGAATACGAGGTGGCGGGGGTTCCGCGCCGGCGTGAGGATGCCGAGCGGACAACGACGCACCGGGTTGTGTTGGAAGGACTTCGCAGGAACGCCATGCACGAGTATCGCCTCGTCTTCTCCGACGGCGGCCAGGAACTGCGATCGCAGCCGTATGAGTGCGACACGACGTTCAACTACTGCCTCCAGCCGGTGCCCGCGGACGGCCCGGCCCCCTATCCGGAGGATGCGCTCGCGCCACTGTATCGCGCCGCCGCGGACTATGCGGCCGCCCAAACGCCCGCCCGGCGGGGATACTGCCTCGTCCTGGGCTGCAACCAGGGCCGGCTCGCCTACGAGTTGGCCAAACGCACGGAGTTCCACATCATCGGCGTCGACACCGATCGGGACGCGGTGGCCGCCGCCCGGGACGCGTTGCGCAGCGCGCGCGCCTACGGATACCGGATCAATCTATACCACGTGGAATCCCTCGAGGATCTGCCGCTCCCATCGTGTTTCGCCAACCTGATCGTGTCGGATCGCATGCTCGTCGAGGACGGGTTCGCGGGCGCGCCGGCCGAGGTGGCGCGTGTTCTACGGCCGTTGGGCGGGCGCGTGGTATTGGGCCGCCCGGGCGGGGCGCCCAAGCCGCTCGCAGACGACGCCCTGGCGCCGTGGCTCGCCGGGCCGCAACCGCAATGGGCCGAGTCGCGTGACGGCGGCGGGCACTGGATCACGGGCGAGCGCCCGCCAGTGGAAGGCGCGGGGGAGTGGACGCATCAGTACGGACGGGCGGACAACTCGGCCCGCAGCGGCGAGACGCTGGGGGGCGCCACCCACATTGACGATCTCGACGTGCAATGGCTGGGGCGGCCCGGGGCGCGCGCCATGATGGCGCGGAACGCACGCCTGCCCGCTCCGCTGTACGCCGACGGCCGCCTGTTCATCCAGGGCCTCAACCGGATCATCGCCGTTGACGCGTATAACGGGGCCATCCTGTGGTCGATCGAGGTGCCCGATCTCAATCGCGTCAACATGCCGCGGGACTGCGGGAACTGCTGCACCGACGGCGAGTTCCTGTACGCGGCGGTAGGCGAGGACTGCTGGCGCATCGAGGCGGCCACCGGGCTGCTCGATCACGTGTTCAGCGTGGACGAACGCCCCTTGCGCACCCGCAAAGTGGATTATCAGTGGGGCTACGTGGCGCGCGTGGCCGGGCTTCTCTTCGGCAGCACCGTGCGGCAGAACACGGTGTTCAAGGACTTCTGGGGCAAAGCCAACTGGTATGACGGCCGGGAGGGAACCGGCACGTACAAAGTGTGCAGCGATCAGTTGTTCGCCATGGATCCGGCCCGCGGCGACGTCGTGTGGAAGTATAAGAAGGGCGCGATCATCAACCCGACGATTGCCATTGCAGAGGCGTCCGGCTCGCTGCCGGCCCGGGTGTATTTCGTGGAATGCCGGAACGAGGCGGTGCTCGAGTCGTCCAAGCGCCGGCTCGGGCGGGACGAGCTGTGGCAGGATCAGCATCTCGTGGCCCTTGACGCGGCCACGGGCGATCGGCTCTGGGAACAGCCCATCGACACGGTGGACGGCACGGTGGTCTTCTACTTGATCCACGCCAACGACACGGTGCTCATCGCGTCATCGCAGGAGAAGTACCACTTGTACGCCTATGACGAGGCCACGGGCGCGTTGCGCTGGGAGAACGGCCACGACTGGGTGAAGGACAACCACGGGGGCCACATGCAGCACCCGGCCGTAGTCGGCAACTCGGTGTTCCTGGAGCCGTGCGGCTACAACCTCGCCACGGGCGAGCGCCTCACGGAAGGCATGGGGCGCCACGGTGGCTGCGCCACCTACGCCGCCACGGAGCATGCCCTCATCTACCGCGGAGGCGGCGGCAAGATCTCGTTGTGGGACGTCGCCTCGGAAGAAGTCACCGGCTGGCAACGGCTGCGGCCGGGCTGCTGGCTCACCACGGTGGCCGGCGGCGGCATGGTGTTGTCGCCCGAAGCGGGCGGCGGCTGTAGTTGCGGCGTATGGATGGAGACTTCGCTGGCGTTTGCCCCGTGGTTTCACTGAACGGGCGGCCCATCTCCGGGAGATCGACTTCGATGATGGAAAGACAACGGGCAACATGCGGCGACAGGCAATCCGCCTCGCGAATGGCGCTGGCATTGGCGCTGTGCGCAGCCTTGGCCGCTGCCGCGTACGCCGACGACTGGCCCACCTACCGCCACGATAACCGACGGAGCGGCGTGAGCGCCGATGCCCTCAAACCCGCCGGCCTGGCCGAGAAATGGGTGTACGAGGCGCCCGCCCCGCCGCAGCCCGCCTGGCACGGGCCCGCCAAGTGGGATCCCTATGCCGGCATCAAAGGGCTCCGCTCGATGCGGAACTACGATCCGGTGTTCTACGTGTCCGTGGCCGGTTCGGCCCTGTTCTTCGGCTCATCCGTCGAGGATGCGGCGTACTGCCTCGATGCGGCCACCGGCGCGATCCGCTGGTTGCACGGCGTGGATGGGCCGGTGCGCATCGTGCCCACCTGCGTAGACGGCCGCGTGTATTTCGGGGCCGACGACGGATTCGCGTACTGCCTCGACGCCAAAGACGGGGACGAGATCTGGCGATTCTCGCCGACGGGCCCGTCGCGCCTCGTGCCGAACAACGGGAAGACCATCTCACGCTGGCCCTGCCGCACCGGCGTGCTCGTAGACGGGGGCACGGCCTACTTCGGCATGGGCCTGCTCCCGTGGCACGAATCCTACCTGTGCGCCGTCGATGCGGCCACGGGCGCCACGGAAGGCCCCGGCCGCTACTGCACGACGCTCCCGGAAGCCACGCTCGAAGGCGCCATGCTCGCGTCGCCCGCCAAACTCTATGCGCCCCAGGGCCGGAGCGCGCCCATGGTGTTCAACCGGAGCGACGGCGCCTACCTGGGCGGCGTTGAGGGTGGGGGAGGGGTGTTCGCCCTGCTCACGCCCGATCACCAGTTCGCCCATGGCCCGGGCAACAAAGCGGGCTGGATCACCGTCAGCAACGCCGAAACCCGCGACAAACTGGCCTCGTACGACGGTGGAAACTGCATGGTGGTGCTCGATGCACGCGCCTACGTGCTGAAGAACGCGGAACTGCTCGCCATCGACCGCGCCACAGGCGAACCGGTGTGGAAGATGTCCACCATCCATCCGTACACGCTGATCCTGGCCGGCGACGTGCTGTTCGCGGGCGGCGCCGACGAGGTGGCCGCCTTTGCCATAGCCGACGGGGCCGCCCTGGCCACCCTCCCGGTGAACGGCCGCGCCTACGGCCTTGCCGCGGCCAACGGCCGTCTCTACGTCAGCACGGATACCGGCGCCGTCCACTGCTTCGAGTAGAAACCCTGCCCGCATTGCCCGGCACGGCACTACTCGGCGTAACGCGCGCCGAACAGGTGGGGGTCGTAGGGCGCGCGGCGCTTCGGGCAGTTCTCGCGCGGGCAGAGCTGGCAGCTCTGGAAACCCGAGTCGGCCTCGAACCAGAGGCCGGAGACGGACTTCACCGGAATCATCAAGAGACTCTCGGATAACCCGACGCCGATGGTGCCGACGGCCTCGCCGAACAGCGCGAAAAGGGCCGGTTGCTCCGACAACGGCCAGTCTTCCAGCGAGCCGGGATTCATGCTCGCGCGTTCGCCGGGCCGGAACGCCTTGATCACGTCATGCGCAACGGCCTCGAGGGCGCACCGCAGGGCCTCCTCCTTGATCGCGTCGGCCCAGAAGCGCTTGACGGGATCCTCAATCGTCTGCGACCACGCCTCCAGTTCGGCGCCGCATGAAGCGATGTAGGGGAACACCCGCTGCACGTCCTTGAGGTTGACGGCGAGGATCCGGCTCGTGAATTCACGCTTGTCGATAATGACGCTGCGGCCTGCCTTCTCGCCGCCGGGGTGATCGACTGTGGAGAGTTTGTAGACGCCTTTGGGCCGGGCCACGGCTTCGGCTTGCGCGAGAAGTTCCTCGATATCGGGGAGGAACATGGGGGCATCCGCCTCGGCAATGCCCAGGGCACCCAGGATTCGCTCCTGCTGCGGCCGGAACGGAATATTGTCCAGAATTCTCGGGGCGCCAGATTGGCTCGTCATGATCGCCTTCCTGTTCGAGTCGGCCCACAGCGGGCCGCATCAGCGGGTGCATAGCATGGCAGGAGGGGTGGCATTGAGGCAAGTCCTCAGGCCACAATCCGCACGTAAGGAACGCGGCAGGATGCCGCGTCTACGTTTCCGTCCAACACAGAAGCGGCATCTTGCCGGTTTCCCTGCGTGTGCCGCCCATCAGGAAACCCACGATGTATGGAGCGAAACGGCAACGCAGCGGAAAGGCCCGCCGCGGCGGGCCAATTGGGACTTCGTCTCCCACGTGGAGAGCCTTACGTGCGGATTGTGGGGAGGGCAATCGTGTGGAACGGCGCCCGAATGTTCGGTATGCTCGGCACATTGAGGCGCTCTGGAGCAAAGGGAGACTTCCATGCATCGACAACTCGTGATTGCGTTGGCACTGGCAAGCCTGTGTATGGTGGGGGCCGCATCGCCCGGGGCGACGGCTGGGCCGCTTGTTGAGGGCGAATACGTAACCGTACAAGATGGACATCTGTCGTATCAGGGGAAGCGGCTGAGGCTGTGGGGTACGAATTTCACCTGCAACGTCAAACGCGAAGGCGAGGATCTCGAACTCAACTTCGACCGGCTTGTGGATGCGGGCTTCAACGGGATTCGGCTCAATCTCTTCGCGAACACATTCGCGAGTGTTCCGGAGCGCACGAACAGCTATGACGTGCCCATGTCGGAGGCGGGTGTGGACACCCCAATGGGGCGCTTGGACCACGCCGTCTATCTCGCGAAGGAGCGCGGGATGTTCTTCTGGTTCTCTTTCGATCGGGGTGGCCTGGCATTTCTGCCGGAGGAC
The DNA here is from genome assembly GCA_016934125.1 of Candidatus Hydrogenedentota bacterium. Taxonomy (GTDB): domain Bacteria; phylum Hydrogenedentota; class Hydrogenedentia; order Hydrogenedentales; family SLHB01; genus JAFGTL01. Next base: position 6,822 of record JAFGTL010000658.1, on the reverse strand, counting down.
TACGACATCCTGCCCGACGACGGTACGCGTGAAGCGTGGATTGACGCCGCAAGCAAGGCCGGCACGAACTACTTTCCCTACATCGACGCGCGGGCCGAGGCGATTCACCACGCCTTTGCGCGGAACATACTCGAGCACATGAACCCACACACCGGAAAACGCTACGCAGATGAGGAGGCCATCGCGGTCTACGAGATCTTCAACGAAACCCTGCTCGTCCGTGAACTCGTGTTTGGCGGGTACTGGACGAGACTGCCCGAGTTCTGCCGCAACGAAGTGACACGGCGATGGAACGGTTGGCTGCGGGAACGCTACGATACGGACGAGAAACTCGAGTCCGCGTGGGGGGCGTTGGGGAAGGGCGAGTCGCTCGATAAAGGGACGGTGGCCTTCGCGCCGCTCCATCAAGACGTCGAAGCCATCGATGTGCCTGGAGGCGTGAAGGAGTTCCGCTCGAAGGACGAGAGCATCGGCGCCTACCCCTACGCCCGCGGTGAGGACGTGGTTCGCTTCGCCTGCCACCTCTACCAGAGCTACAACCAGCGCTTTGTCGCGTACGTGCGGTCCCTTGGCGAGCCCGGCAAAGGCATCAGTATCGTCCCCATCGCCCCTACCGGGTGCTACGAGCGCAACTTCGCCTCGTACTATGCCGCCTCGGACGGGGACTTCCACGCGGGCGGCACCTACGGCTTCGCGTTCCGCCCGCACGAATCCTGGGAAGAGGGCGATCCGATGTATCCCTGGCGGGCACGGGTGAACCAGCACCCGTTCATGGGGCAGCCGACGGACATCGTGCGCATGGCGGGGAAACCCTACCTCATCTACGAATGCAACGATTACCGCCCCAGTCCCTATCGCGTCGAGTTTCCTATGCGCATCGTCGTCAAGCTCCTTCAGCAGGACGCCGACGGCGCGTTCTTCTTCAACTGGGACGACAGCGGCTATCTGCCGGAACTGCACTGCGACGGGGATTACGTCAACACGCGGTTGTGCATGCCGGACACGAACTATCCAAACGCCGGGTTGATACAAGTCAACGATGAACCGATGCTGGCGGCCCTCAGAAGCGCGGGCACCATCTTCCGCCACGGCAACCTGCCACCCCCGCCCAATCCCGTTGAGGCCCGTATCGGCAAAGATCTGCTCTTCAATCTGGCCGAGCCCGTCATGGGTAGCGTCGAGCACCATCTGCGGCACTATGCCTGGCGCGACGGGCTGAGGCTGGTGTATGACCCTGAAGGCCCCACCGTCTTGCCGGCGGCCCCGGCGAACTCGGATCCGCCCATTGCCACGCAACCGCACCTGCGTATCGTGTGGGGCCCCCGCGGCACAATGCGCATCGACGCCCCCGCCGTGAAGGCCCAGGCAGGCTTCAACGGGCCGGAGATCGCCTTCGGCGACGACACCACCGTCACCGGCCTCAACCGCGACTTCTCCTTCATAGGCATCGTGGCCGAAGACGGCCTGCCACTCGCCGAATCCCGATCGATCCTCCTGACGATGGCGTCCGACGCGACGAACGAAGGCTACACGCTCGATCCCTCGCGCGCCGAGGGCGGGCTCACGGAGGCCCTGGCCAAGTCGATAACAAACGCCGGCGGCAAGAAAGCGGTGCTGCGCATGGCGGGGACGGTCACTGCACCGTGGCTGCGCGGAATGAGCTTCGAAAAACGCGACTTCGGCCGCACGTGCTACGCGCGGGGCAACCTGTTCGGCTCCTTCACCGTGACCGAGGACGAACCTCTCTTCTATGCCCGTCTTGCCCGGCCCGCCAAGCGCGTGATCCGGAAGATGCTCGTCGTGGGCAACAGCCTGACCAATCACGGCCCGAGCGATGCCATCGGTTGGAATGGCCAGTGGGGCATGGCGGCTACGGCCCGAGAGAACGACTTCGCCCACGTCCTCCATCGGAAGGTGTGCGAGGCCCAGCCGGAGCCCGATGTCCAACTCATCGTAGAGGGCCTGCTCGCCCGGGACATGCCCAGCAGAACGGAGCAATTCGAGGGCCTCTCCGCATACCAGGCCGACCTCATCATCATTCAGATCGGCGATAACCTATCGGAAGACGACGCAGGCAAGGACAGCCTGGGCAAGCCCTATGAGGAACTCCTGTCGCTTCTGGAGGGCGACCACGCCCCCTTGATCGTGGGCGTAGGCACTTGGGGCGAGGGCCCCGTTCGCGACCGCCTCATCCGGCGGGCGTGCATGCGCCGCGGCGCCCTCTTCGTCCGGATCGTCCATCTCAGCCGCGACTCTGTCAACCGCGCCGAATCCGAAGGCCACTTCGAACACGCCGGGGTCAACTGGCACCCCGGCGACCGCGGCATGCAAGCCATAGCCGACACGCTATGGGCAGCGATTGAGCCCGTGCTCGCCGGACCGTAACCCTGTCGCCGCGACCTTCCCTGCCAGAGGGAAGCAGCCCTCCGGTACTCGCGTACCTATTGCCCCGTAAGGGCTTGTGAAGACAGGCTGTTTTGGAGGAGACGGCCGGGATCCGCGATGAATATGCCGCATTCGGAGTCGTTTACTCTCGACTCACACGGTTGGGATGATCCGCCTGCAGAGGCCGGTCGGGGGATTCGGCAAGGAGAGACGATTCTTCCCCGTACCATGTTGAGGCGGAAACGTAGAGTCGCTGGCCCGAAGTCGTGACGGGATCCAGCCGAAGCGGCTCCAGATCGGTCGTGAACGGCAACGGCTTCGGAGCCCGCACGTTGAGTTTCCAGCCCAGATAGCCCTTTCGCGAGCTCCACCCACTGCCCCAGCGACGCTTACAGCCGTCGCTCATCGTACGTACAGCCACGAGCGGATCCATCTCACAGACACGATGTCCCGTCCGCTGGATGATGCCCACCAGATGGGACTCGTTCAGGTCTGCGGGCGCCATGCCCGCGGGTGCTGCGTAGACTCGCACCGAGTTCTCCCCATTGCGTGGCTCAGTCCATTGCACAACCGGATTGCCTTCGGGGTCTCGGGCTATGCGGGCCAGAGGTGCGGCCATGCGCGTATCAACTTTCCGTTCCAGATACGGGGATGTTTCGATGATGTGCTTCATGTATGAGGAGGAGGTGGGCTGCGTTTCCGTGTCGGACTGAACCCACGTGCCATCTTCGATGACGCACCGCTCGAGCACGTACTGAACCGCCGCTCGCACCGACGCGTAGACACGCCGGCGGAGGTCTTCGTCAACAAAGCGCTCGCACCGTTGCATCATCCAGATGGCGTTGCTGGTCACCACCAGGGAACACCGCTCCTCGCCGGCGTTGGGTGAATCCGTGAAGTTGTACGCGTGGCGGGGCCATCCCGCGAGACGCGGCGCGCCGTCCGGCCCGTCCACGGAGCACTGCATCCGGAGCGTTGTTTCGAGAATGCGATCGGCCCTCGGGATCTCGAGAACGCCCATGTGCCGGCCTTGATTGCAGGTGTCTTCCCGGTCGTTCCGGCGGATGGGGTAGTAGTTGAACAACCCCTCCGTGAGGTGAAACGTGATTCCCATGCTGCGGGGGGTGTGAACCGTACCCCAGTACCCCGTCGCGGGATCCTGGTCGTTGACGACGAGCCGGGCCAGCTCGGCCAGCCAGGCCTCATCCATTCCCTCGGGGAGCACCCCGGCTTCCTTTCCGTAGTGGTAGCGGCTGGCGAAGTACATCAAGCTGTGATTCAGGTGGTCGTTGTCCGTCTTCGCCTTCTCGCGGAAGTAGCGCGCCAAGCCCTCGCGGGTGGTCACATCATAGGGCTGCCCCTTCAGTCCGGCGCTCGGGCCGCGGAAGAAATTCCAGGTATATCGCGTGGCCATGCCGCGGTTCAGGTGCCAGTTGAGCGCATCGTAGTCGGGGTTGTAGGCCAGACTGCCCGTGAGGGGATCCTGTCGATCCGCCTTTGAGAACGCGAGCGCGTCCGTCACCGGTTCCCACGAGAACGCCGCGTACCACACCGCCCCGCCGCAGGCATTGCTGAAACGCAGGTATGCGGCTTCCGCGTCGTCCGGCACGAAGAGGTCGTCGTGGTAGCAATGCCAAGGGAACGTGCCCGTTGTCTTGACGAACGTGTCCTCGGTGGCCAGCGTGCGGCCCTCGCGATCCCGGAGCTCCACCATGAGGTTTGGCGCGTCGCCGTAGCTATTAGGGGAATTCTCGCGTCCCGTTGCCTCGCCTTGCTCCCAGAAGAACAGGCGAATTCTCTTGCCCCGCAACGCTGCCAGCGGCACAGGCAAGGGCTTGGCCAGCGTTTGGTGGAACGTTCCCTCGAACCGGAGGCCCGGGCCCGCCCATTGCCCGTAGGGGGTCTGTATCTCGACCTTCTCCACAGCAAGCGAGCCGCTCGCGGCGGCCTCCTCCACGAGCGCTGTCACGTCGATGGGAGCGGCAAAATGATCCACGACGCCGTGCATGTAGTACCGCCAGAGGTCGGCGGGCCGTCCTTCGATACGATTGGCTTCGGTGGGCCGGTAGGAATCTGCGGCCGCGACGCCTTCGGCTCTTTCCTCAGATGCGCCGCCGACGCCCACCAACGCCGCAATCAGCAGGCTTCCGAGCCGGATCATATCTCTCCTTTCGGCCACACGAGGCCCCCTATTCGCCCGTAGTCTCCAGCCCCAGGCCAAGAGAGTCAGCCGGAGGATATTTGCTTCGGGCTAGATGCCGATTCCGCGGATCCGGACTTGTCTCAGATCCACGGTGGCCCCAGCCGGGAACTGAAGACGCAGGGCGGTGATGGGTTGGCCGCCGGTGCTGACTGTGACGCGGTGGGTGGGGCATTCGACGCCGGGGTAGCCGGCCATGAAGTCCATTCCCTGCCCGGGCCTGAACTCACCGCTCGTCGCCCATGCCACGTGCGCGACCTGGAAGCGATCGCATTTGGCCTCGATCTCGATCATGACGGGACGGTCCCCAGTCGCGACGTCCAAGCCGGTGAATTCGACGGGTGACGCGACGTTGCCCGCGCGGTCGGGCGGAAAGCTCCAGAGCACCTTTTCGGTTACGGCACGTCCGGCCTCCAACTCATCGACGACATGCTTCAGGGGCGCAAAGGGGCCTTCATAGTAGCGTTGGAGGGCCTTGGTGAACTTGGCGCGGGTGGACACGATCCCGGCCAGCGCCGCCTTGGCACCGTTCAGGTTGCGCGACGCCTTCGCCTGCACCGCCGCAAGCACCCAGCCCTGCAGGTCGTCCCACATGGATTGGGGCAAGGGCTCATCCATTACGGCGTCCATCTCTTCGCGAGATGCGCACTCGAGCAGGCCTTTCGCCTTCGCATCGGCGACAATTCGCCGCAGCGCGTCCACCTTGACTGTGGCAAAGGCGGTGCCGACAGTGCCTTCGGGGGGGCGCCCGACATCCAGCCGCTCCTCGTACATCGAGTAATAGAGGCGCACTTCGTCGCCGAGGAGCATTGCCGTACAGGCGCCCAGCCCCGTGTGTCCTTTCTCGCCATATGCCGTCCAGGTCACCACGGGATCGCTGTCATGAAACGGCTCAGCGGTGTTGGGGTCGTTCCACTTCACCCAGTGGATACCGTCGAGCGAGAAGGCGTAGCCGATACGCTTCACGCCGGGGATGATCTCGTTGTTGCTGGGTTGGCCGGTGTAAAAAAGGTGATAACTCGCGCCGGGCTTGCCCGCATACACGTGCGTGTCGGTCTGCTCGTCATCGATCTTCACAACCCCTGCCGCGTAGATCCAGCCGCCGTCCCACGTGCCCGGTTTGCCCTGAGTCAGCACCGGATTCAGGCGGCACTTGCGCCAATGGATGCCGTCGAAGCTCTCGGCATAGCCGAATTCATTCCGGTAGCCCCGCTGCGGATACGTGATGCCGACGTGCCACATCTTGAAGCGATCGCCGTCCCGGATCATCGCATGGTCGCCCACCACCATCTCATCCCAGTCGCCGTAAGGCCCCATGTAGAAGATGGGATTCGCCGGCTCGGGCGTCCAGTGGATGCCGTCTGGCGAACGCTTGAGGCCCATGCCGTCGAAAGCCCCGTTGCGGCGGTTGCATGTCGACCAAAAGGTGATCCAGTACTGGCTGTCGAACTTCAGCGCGTCGGGATCGCCGCACTGGTTGCCTCCCGGCCAGTCGCCCGTGTTGCCCTTGTCGACGACAGATTCCTTGCCCGCCGGCCAAGTCCACCATATTCCGTCATCCGACTCGACATACCGGCCGAGCAGCGAGTCCCACATCCGGAACTTGTCATCCCTGATCACGGCTGGGGAGTAGATCGTCAGGTTCACCGGATTTCCTGCGTACGGCGTCACGGGCGACGAGGTGACGCCGTAGAGTCCCTTGACGGAGACGTCCCGGAACGCGCCCGTGGCCGCATTCGTGAAGAAACCCACCCGCCCGACAGGCCGGACGGTGAAATCCTGTTCCTGCCCGAGCACCACGAATGCGCCGTCGATGTAGCAGTAGATCGTCGCGTGATCGACCACCACCGTCATGTCGTAGGTTCTGCCGAGTTCCACCGGAAAGGGCGCGACGGCCAAGTTCCCCAAGTGGTCGCTCTTCATCGGTTCGAAGGCCAGTCCGCGCGACTTCTCGATGCGCACCTCGCGGCTGCCCGCCCACAGGCCCACGGTGATGAAGGTGTCCGCTGCTTCGTTGCCGCGCACGATGATGCGGGCGCCCGGCGATGCCGCCTCCACGCCGACGCTATCCACCCGCACCTTCGCTTTGATGGTGCAATCCATCCAACGGGGGCCCGTGATGAAGGTTCGCGCGTATGGCGCGGATGCGTCGGCCTGTATCAGCGCGCCGTCTTCCACGCGCCAATCGCCCGCCTTGGCTTCGAGGTGCTCAAACGCCTGCGCCGATGACAGCGTTT
>JAFGTL010000657.1 GCA_016934125.1 Candidatus Hydrogenedentota bacterium | reverse complement strand
CTGTGCCGGTATTTCCTGAGCGGCGGCAGCATGCTGCGCATCCGCCGCGTCGACTTGAAGCCCCGCCTCGCCCTGCTGCCCGAGGTGTTCGCCATCGGCGCGCCCTCGTTCACGCGCGTGGCCGCGGGCAGCCTGCTCGCCATCGTACTCAACAATTCCGTCACCCACTACGGCACCGACACCCACCTCGCCATCCTCGGCGTGTCCAACCGCGTACTCCTGTTCTCGTTGCTGCCCCTGTTCGGCATTGTGCAGGGGCTCCAGCCCATCATCGGATTCAACTACGGCGCGCAGAACATGCCGCGCGTCAAGAAGGCCGTGCGGTTCGGTGTCGGATACGCCACGATCCTCGCCCTCGTCTGGTTCGTCTTGCTCATGGGCTTCCCGCGCCTAATCCTGAGCCTGTTCAGCACCGATCCCGGCATGGTGCGCGACGGCGCCGGCATCCTGCGCATCCTCATCATCGCGCTGCCCCTCGTCGGACTCCAGGTGGTGGGCGCGAGCATGTTCCAGGCCATCGGCAAGGCGTGGCCCGCCCTCGTCCTCTCGATGTCGCGCCAGGTGCTCTTCCTCGTCCCCCTGATCCTGGCGTTGCCCCTGTTCTTCGGCCTGGCCGGCATCTGGCTCGCCTTCCCGATCGCCGATCTCCTGTCTACCGCCGTCACAACCACGTGGACGATCGCCGAGATCCGATCCTTCTCGCGCCACGTCCACCCGCAGTCAACCGGGGCGCCCTAGCCGCCCCGCAACGGAGCCGATACGCATGAAGGACACCTTTCGGAGTGCGGACTGGGATACGTACAAGATGGAGTACAGCAAGCCGCACAAGCGGCTCGAATCGCTCGATGCCGAGCGCGCCGTTGTGCAGCAGGCCCTCGACGCGATTCAGCGGGCCGGCGTGGTGCCCCACACCGCCTACGACGAAGCCCGGTTCCTCGCCCACCGCCGGGCCGTCGAGGAGCGCTTCGAGATCCCGTGGACGGCCATCACCCACCGCATGCAGCGGCTTCTCTACGCCGTCAACGCCATTGCCCAACCCGCCAACCTCATCGCCGCGGGCGTGTTCTGCGGCAACACCTTCATCTCGAACGCCGGCGCGGCCGTCGGCCCGGGCGCGTGCTACACCGCCCGGCGCTGCATCGGCATCGAGATCAAGCCCGACGAAGCGGCCCGTGCCGAACGCAACGTCCGCGCCATCGATCCCACCGGCGTCGCCCGAGTCGTTGCCGGCGACGCCGTCGACGTCGTCGCCGCCTTCGACGGCCCGATCCACCTGCTCTACCTCGATGCCGACGGCGATAAGGAACGCGGCAAAGGCATCTACCTCGACATCCTCGAGCAGGCCTACGACAAGATGCCCCCCGGCGCCATCGTCCTCGCCCACAACAGCGCCAACGCCGCCGAACGGCTCAAGCACTACCTCGCCTTCGTCCGCGACGACGCCCATTGCCACGCCAGCGTCAACGTGATCTTCGACGTGGAAGGACTCGAAGTCTCCGCGAAGTAGCTGGGACCTGACGAGCCGCACCAGGAACGTCACCGCCAGTCACAGCGGGCACGGCTCCGCACAAGTCTGCACGGCGAACCTGAATGGCAATCTGAGCGCGCGAACTCCGCGACCACCGTGCTACATCAAGGAGGCCGTGCCGGCAAGCAAGGCGTCCGCAATGCCCAATAGAGCTTGAGCCGTACCATCATAGATGGTGTCCAGAGCTTCTCCCCAGCCTGGAGTCGTCTTCTGGATGCATATCCCCAGATCCTTCAGGGCCTGCTTTGCAGACCGGCCGCGGTGGCTTTTGCTGTTGCGGAGTTCGCACAAATGAATGAGGACAGTCACTGGGGTGCTAGGAGGGCTTTCCTTGCGGCGCGCCTCCACCTCTTGGCCTTGCGACACGAGGTCGAGGCCGGTCCTCTCTGCGGTGCCCGCCAGTTGGACGAGGCGCTCAAGTAGCCTCAAGCTCCTCAGGTCCTTGATATCTTCCTTGTCAATGCCCAGAGATATCAGTGTCTGCCGCAGAATCTTCTCTGATAAACACTCTCCGACAACCTTGTAAAGATCGACGCACCTGCTCATGAAGTCGCCTTTCATCATGGCGATTGGGACATGGCGTGTGATTGGTTCGACCGCTTCGCTCGACCACCAGCCTTCATGCTCGAGTCTCGCACGTTCCAGTTTCACCAAATCGCACGCTGTTCGCGGCGTGTCTGTGACTTCGGATGCGATACCGGCGAGAACTTCACCAAGGCGAACCACAGCATACACAACCGCCTTTGCACGTCTTGCGATGTTGGGTTGGCTACGAAGTGCGGCAAGGCCGTCAAGATCGGGCGCATCGACGGCGTATTTGTGCCACGTCTTGACCACTGTGGGCGGGTTGCCTTCGTACAGCTTCTTCAATTCAACCTGTATCAGATCTCGCCCAACCCGCTGCGTGAAAGAAACACTCCATTGGCCTCGGCAGGAAACTGCTCCGGATTCGGGTGTTATCTCAAAGCCGGGCCTGCCCTCGTACTCACCAAGAACAGAATCACGCACGTACACGTACCCAAGCGTGAGCGGTGACCCCTGTGGGCTTATCCCTGCGCTTCCATCGATGGCTCCATATCCAGGCCAATGCAGAACACCGTAGTCCCGGTTGTCTGAAACGGGAGCATGTGCCGGGGCGAGGAGGTGCCGAGATCCCCATACCTGAGCGAGAACGAGTTCACGATCTCTGGCATCGAAACGGATATCGACGGCCCTTTGAGGAAGACGTAGCAAGTGCCCGCACTTCTCTTTGGCCAGTCGCGTCGACACGGGATCGGGCGAATCATCACTGTTGGCGACATAGTAGGTCTGGATCATGCTCATATCGCGAACGGTCGCATAGTCCTGCAGGTATTCGCGACGGATCAGAACTCTGGCTCCTCTGATGAGCTTGAAGCGATACTCCGACGGAGGCTCCACCTTAACCACATCGAATACACCATTCCGGGGATCGTCCCAGAGCACTTCTCCTGACTCACAGTTGCGAGGCATAAGGGCGTATGTCATGAGGAACCCTTGGTCTGGCGTGAGAATGGTCTTCCCGGCAGACTGCCATCGAACCACGAGTGGCTCGAAATCCTCATCTTGCCCGATACCAGGGATCCAGAACCTCGGTGCATAGCTGAAGACGCCTTGGTAGGGGGAAGGCCATGGCCCCGAGGACAGCACCTCGTGTCCTATCCCGCCGCGGCGCTTCTCGATAGCGTCAATCCGATCTGTGGGAACCAATGCGGTGTAGAGGCGCTTGTCGCTTGTCGACCCCCATGGCTGGGATATCTCCGCGACCACTACATGCTCGGCATGGAGAGGCGCTTCCTTCGCGAATTGGGAGAGTGTTGACGGCCACCAGTCATCTGGAATCCCATCTTGTTCGGAGGCACCCATGACGAACAGAATCCTCCTGAAAACTCGGAACGCCCTCCGTCTCAACGGCTTCCCGCAGAACTCGGTTCGCGTTGTGGAGCCGCTAGGGCCATACGCCAGATGGCCTCATGGCCTCACCGTTGAGGCGGCCCATCAAATGAGAGAACTCGGGCACTTCGAGAACCTAACCAATCGTCTGTCCGAGCCGAATCGGGAACACTCGATACCCAATCAGAGGGGTTTAAACTGCATGCGCGCGAACGCATCCCCCGACTTGGCCTTGCCGCGATCGAATTCTAGCACAGTCTGTCCCACCGCGCAAGGACTTCCGGGCGGTTTGCGGGGGATGCCTGCGGGCTGAAACGGGCGTGGCGCGCCGCGGAGGACTTACTCGCCGTGGCCGCTAAGCCGTCTGATGAGCGCGATTTCTTCCGGATCGAAGGGGGTGCCGTCGGGCCGGAAGATGTCGTGGAACCAGATCTCGGGCTCCGGGGAGCCCTTCTCACTCTTCCACGGGAACTGGGTGTTCATTTTGCCCGTCACGAGCCCGAAGCTGATGGCGCCGATGCGCTCGCGATGGAAGATCGGGAGGATGGCCTGGAATGTGCTTCCTATCGAGCGGGCCATGTATTCCGTGCACAGGACGGGCCGGTTGTACTTCTCGGACAGGCCGAGCCACCGCCCCGAGAGCGTCTTGGGCCCGGCGTAGCTGTGGAAGGTGATCACGTCGCAGTTGTCGACGAGGAACTGAGTCATGTCGTCGGGCGTGCGGGGTTCGAGACATGAAGTCAACGGCTGCGAAGGGTTGATCGCCCGGGCCCATGCGAACACCTCGCGCAGCAGGGGCAGGCTCTGGCACCCCTTCTTGTCATTGCCCGGCTCGTTGTAGAGATCCCAGATCAGGATCCGTTCGTCATCGCGGAAGGCGGCGATCACGTCCTTGACGTACGTCTCGAGCCGCCCCCACTTGGCCGGATCGTTGACACTGGCGCACCCGGGCGTCTGCACCCAGCCCGAGTTGTGGACGCCGGGCGCGGGATCGGGCTGTTTGCCGAGGTGCGGCTCGCCCTCGAACCCGTAACATCCGTTCGTGAAAAACGTGAAGATCACCCGGATCCCGTGCTTCTCGCACAGATCCAGAAACTGCCCTGCCCGGGCTTTGAATCCGTCGGGATCCGCCTCCCACACCAGATCGTGCGAGAAGATGCGCACGGTGTTAAACCCGATGCCCGCGGCCAGCCCGAGTTCCCGATCGATCGTCTCGGGATCGAACGAGTCGGCCTGCCACGTCTCGATCTGGTTGATGGCCGTCGACGGGATGTAGTTGCAGCCGATGGGCCAGGGCTGGCTGTCATACCACGCATTCGCCTTCTCGGCGGGCCAGCGTTGGGGCAGCGCCTCGGCCTCGGCGGCATGGGCGGCGCCCACCTGCGGCTGCGGGGTTGCCGCCACCACGAGCATGACGAGCGAGCACTTGATTTGCGGATTCATGAAGGACTCCTTCCTGCCTGCATCTGCCCGGGGCCGGCGCCCCGGGGATGGCCGTTCCCGAGTTAATCAGACTCGCCGCGGCGATTCAAGCGGCTGGGGGCGTGCGGGCAAAGAAAAACCCCCATTTTCAGGGGGTTATGGACGAATGGTGGAGATGAGGGGAGTCGAACCCCTGACCTCTTGTCTGCCAGACAAGCGCTCTCCCAACTGAGCTACATCCCCGCGTATCGGTCCGAATTATACGAGACGCCGGATCGCCGAGTCAAGCGCACGCGCGCGCGAACGGCGGGGACTGCCTCGTTGCGAAATCCGGGACACGTAGTCGCGGGAAATCCGGGACACGTAGTCGCGCCGGGGACGGCGCTTGATACATGTTAGCATGCATAGGTAGGCCGGTGGAGAGAGGACGGGGAAAGATGGGAAGCCATCCGGTAAGGT
>JAFGTL010000656.1 GCA_016934125.1 Candidatus Hydrogenedentota bacterium | reverse complement strand
GGCCGATGTCGAATCCAACGCGCATGATGCCGCCGCCTGGCATGATGTTTCTAACTGCCTGAATGGTATCAATTTAGGTGGTGGCGTGTCAAGCGAAAACCTGGCTTTTCGGCAAGAGGGAGGGAGCGGTTAAGTCACTACGATGTTAGGAGTTGTCGACGGAGGTTGGGGGCGGTTGAGGCGGAGTGAGGGAGGGTGAGGGGACCTTGACAGGGCATATGAGGTGTGATACACTTCGCGTAGTTGTTAGCACTCTCAACCGGCGAGTGCTAAAGAGATCGAGCCCATGACAAGTGGTGGCCAACTGAAAGAGCGGGAAGAGCTGATTCTGCAGGCCGTCGTGCATACCTATATCACCACGGCTGAGGCAGTTGGCTCGCGTTCGATTGTGAAGCGGTACGGCTTGGGCTTCAGCCCGGCGACTGTCCGGAACGTGATGTCCGATCTCGAGGAGTTGGGCTATCTGCAACAGCTTCATGCGAGTTCGGGACGGGTGCCGACGGATCAGGGCTACCGGTATTACGTGGACTACCTGATGCGCGTTCAGGAGTTGACGATGGCGGAGCGGGCGCGCATCGAGCGAGAGTTGTCGCATCGGCTGAGCGATGCAGACGAGGTGATGCGCCAGACGAGCCATCTGCTGGCGTTGGTATCGCACCAGACGGGCATCGTCGAGGCGCCCGCAGAGAGCGATGCGCAGGTGCGGCGAGTCGAGTTGATGGCGGTATCGGATGAGCGGCTCGCGGTACTGATCGCGGACAACTATGGGCAGGTGCGCACGATGCTGATCGCGCTGGAAGGCGGCGTGGACGGCGACGAACTGCCCCAGATCAACCGGTTCTTGAATGAGCACCTGCAGGGCGTTCCGGTGGAGCGCCTGGCGGGCGCGATCGAGGCGAAGATGCGCGCGATGCTCGATGAGCAACGCAAGCTGGCCGAGCGCGCACTGCTCGTGTTGGGCCTGCTTCCGGCGCAGCGGCCGGCGCAGTTGTTCCTGGACGGCGCGACGCAATTGTTCGAGCATCCGGAGTTCCGGGACGTGGCGAAGGCGCGCGAGGTGTTCAGCCTGCTGGAGGAGCAGGAGCGGCTCGTGGAGTTGCTTCGGGCCGGGCAGTTGAGCAGGCCGGCGACGGGCGCGTCGGTGCTGATCGGCTCCGAGACGCGTTCGCCGGGGCTCGAAGGGATCAGCGTGATCGCGTCGCCGTATTACGTCCATGATCGGGCGGCCGGGATCCTGGGCATACTGGGGCCGCGGCGCATGCCGTATTCGCGGTTGACCGCGGTGGTGGACTATACGGCGGGCGTGCTCGGGCGGTTCCTGACGCGCCTGGCACGGTGACGCGCCTGGCACGGTGACGCGGCTGGCACGGTGACGCGGCTGGCGCCTGGAGGCACGGTGCAGCACGCGGTCCGGCCTTCCATGAGTGGCGCAGAGAAACAGGACAACGATGAGCAAGCAACCAGGGAAGACGGAATTGGAGAAGCGGTTGGAAGCAGAGGCGGCCCGGGAGGCGGAGCGTGCCGCAGCGGATGAGACCGGCGGTGCGGCCGAGGCCGAGGGTCAGGATGCGGAAGCGGTGGCGGCGCTGATCGCGGAGCGCGATGAGTTGCGCGATCAGTTGTTGCGGGCGCGGGCGGAGTTCGACAATTCGCGCAAGCGGATGGCGCGGGAGGCGCAGCGCACGCGCAAGAGCGCCGCGGAGGGACTGATCCGCGATCTGCTGCCGGCGCTCGACCACCTGGATCTGGCGTTGCAGCATGCCGAGGAGCCCGAGAGCCCGTTCGCGCAGGGGGTGGAGTTGGTGTTGAAGCAGTTCTGCGAGGCGCTGGGGCGGCACGGCGTGTCGCCGATCCCGGCGGTGGGCGAGCGGTTCGATCCGACGGTGCATGAGGCGGTGATGCAGCGGGCATCCGAGGAGGTGGAGGCGGATGTGGTGCTGGAGGAGTTCCAGCGAGGATACATGCTGGCGGACAGGGTGTTACGTCCGTCGAAGGTGGTCGTGAGCGGCGGACGGGCGCAGGAACCCGACGAGTCCGGCGGAGATGAGGAAGTTGCCGAGGGCACGTCGGTTCGGGTAGAGATACAGACTTCCGAGGAAGATAACTCTGATGAGGGCACAGCGCTGGCCGATCTGTAGGCGCAGTATGGAGGTTCGAGAACGATGGGCAAGGTAATTGGGATTGACCTGGGCACAACCAACTCGTGTGTCGCCGTGATGGAAGCCGGCGAACCGCGCGTCATCGCGAATGCCGAGGGGAACCGGACCACGCCGTCGGTTGTGGCCTTCACGAAGGATGGGGAACGGCTCGTGGGAGCGGTGGCCAAACGGCAGGCCATCACGAACCCGAAGAACACGGTGTTCTCCATCAAGCGCTTCATGGGACGCCGGCACGGCGAGGTGTCGTCGGAAGAGAAGCTGGTTCCGTACGTGGTGGGTGAGACGAGTTCGGGAGACTGCCAGGTGGAGGTGGCGGGCGGAACGTACCGGCCGCCTGAGATCTCGGCGATGATCCTGCGCAAGATGAAGGAGACGGCAGAGAGCTACCTGGGCGAGAACGTGACGGAAGCGGTGATCACGGTGCCGGCGTACTTCAACGATTCGCAGCGGCAGGCCACGAAGGATGCGGGCAAGATCGCCGGGCTCGATGTGTTGCGGATCATCAACGAACCCACGGCGGCGGCGCTTGCCTATGGCCTGGACAGGAAGAAGAACGAGAAGGTGGCCGTGTACGACTTGGGCGGCGGCACGTTCGACATTTCGATCCTGGCGATCGGCGACGACAGCTTCGAGGTGCTCAGCACGAACGGGGACACGCACCTCGGCGGCGACGATTTCGATCAGCGCATCATCGATTGGCTCGCGGACGAGTTTCTCAAGGAGCAGGGCATCGATCTGCGCAAAGACGCGATGGCGCTGCAGCGGCTGAAGGAAGGCGCCGAGAAGGCGAAGTGCGAGTTGTCCACGACAATGCAGACGGACATCAACCTGCCGTTCATCACGGCGGACACGTCGGGGCCGAAACACCTGAACTACACGTTGACGCGGGCCAAGCTCGAACAGCTCTGCGATGATCTGCTGCAGCGCACGAAGAACCCGTGCCACCGGGCGCTGGAAGATGCGAGCCTGAAGCCGGGCGACATCAGCGAGGTTATCCTGGTGGGCGGGATGACGCGGATGCCGGCCGTGGGCGAGATCGTGAAGTCGATCTTCGGCAAGGAGCCGCACCGGGGCGTGAATCCGGACGAGGTGGTGGCGGTGGGCGCGGCGATTCAGGCGGGCGTGTTGTCGGGCGACGTGAAAGACGTGCTCCTGCTGGACGTGACGCCGCTTTCGCTGGGTATTGAGACGCTGGGTGGGATCTGCACGAAGCTGATCGAGCGGAACACGACGATTCCGGTGAACAAGCACCAGATCTTCTCGACGGCGGCGGACAACCAGACGGCCGTGACGATTCACGTGCTCCAGGGCGAGCGGGAACTCGCCAGCGATAACCGGACGCTGGGCCGGTTCGACTTGATCGGGATTCCGTCGGCGCCGCGGGGCGTGCCGCAGATCGAGGTGACGTTCGATATCGATGCGAACGGGATCGTGCACGTGTCGGCGAAGGATCTCGCGACGAGTAAGGAGCAGAAGATCCGGATCGAGTCGTCGAGCGGGTTGTCTGAGGACGATATCAACAAGATGCTGCACGAGGCCGAGTCGCATGCCAAGGAAGACGAGCAGAAGAGGAAGTCGATCGAGCTGCGGAACACGGCTGATTCGCTTCTGTACACCACCGAGAAGACGCTGAAAGAGAACGCAGACAAGATCGGCGCGGAGGACAAGGCCAAGATCGAGTCGGCCATGGCGGAGTTGCGGACGGCGCTCGAGGGCGGCGACGCGGCGGCCATCGAGAGCGCCACGGAGGGCCTGAACAAGGCGTCGCACAGCCTTGCGCAGGCGATGTACGAGGCCGCGTCGGCGCAGCAGGCGGCTGCGGGCGGTGGGCCGGCCGATGACGCCGGCGGCGCGCAGGCCCAAGGCGAGCCGGGCGGCGACGATTCGGCCATGGACGCCGATTTCACCGTGGTGGACGATGATGACAAGAGCAGTTGATGGCGGCGCCTCGCCGCTTGCATGCGTGACGGATGGCCATGCCTAAACAGAGAGACTACTACGAGATCCTCGGCGTGCCGCGAGAGGCCGATCAGGACGCGATCCGCCGTGCCTACCTCAAGCTCGCCCACAAGTACCATCCGGATAAGACGGGCGGCGATAAGGCGGCCGAAGAGAAGCTGAAGGAGGTGAACGCCGCCTACGACACGCTGAAGAATCCGGAGAAGCGGGCCAAGTACGATCAGTTCGGGCACATGGCGGATCAGTTCGGAGGCGATCCCGGCGGTGGGTTCGGCGGATTCGGCGGGTTTGGCGGATTCGGCGGCCAAGGCGGGTTCGACGGTCCGTTCGACGATTTCTTCGATGTGCTGTTCGGACGCGGCGGCGGCCAGCGGCGGCGTTCGACGGCGCGCGCGGGCAGCGATCTCGAGTATCGGATGACGATCACCTTGAAGGAGGCGGCCACCGGGGTCAAGAAGAAGATCCGGTTCGGGCGGCGCGAGGTGTGCGGGGACTGCAACGGCACGGGGGCTGCGCCGGGCAGCCAGCCGGAGGTGTGCCCCGATTGCGGCGGTACGGGGCAGGTGCGGCGTTCACAGGGCTTTTTCAGCGTGACGCAAACCTGCGGGCGGTGCCGGGGAACGGGGCGGTTCGTGTCGAACCCGTGCCGGCGGTGCAAGGGATCGGGCAGCATGCGGGCGGAGCGGGAGTTGTCGGTGGATCTGCCGGCGGGCGTTGACACGGGCTCGCGGTTGCGGCTTGCGGGGGAAGGCGAGCCGGGCACGGGCGGCGGTCCGCGGGGCGACTTGTTCATCCTGGTTGAGGTGACGCCGCACGAGATCTTCGAGCGGGAAGGGAACCACGTGATCTGCGAGGTGCCGATCAGCTTCACGCAGGCGGCGCTGGGGGCCAAGATCCGGGTGCCCACCTTGCAGGGGGACGCGGAACTGAAGGTGCCGGCGGGCACGCAGTCGGGGCAGTTGTTCCGGCTTCGGGGCCTGGGGATCCGCGATCTGCACGGCTACCATAACGGAGATCAGATCGTGCGGGTGCAGGTGGAGACGCCGTCGCGGCTGAGCCGGGAACAGAAGGAGTTGCTCCGGAAGTTGGACGGGTTGGACACGGAGGGCTCGTATCCGCTGCACAAGCGTTTTCTGGAGCGGGTGAAGAAGTCGTTGGGCGGATAGCGCGGCTACCGGCGGAGCCCGCCGGGGGCGAGGCCGAGGGCCTCTTCGTAGACGGCCAGCACATTCTCGATAGGGGTATCCGGCTGGATACAGTGGGCGGGTGCGAAGATGTATCCGCCGCCCTTTCCGACGACGTCGAGGCGGTGGCGGGCCTCGGCGCGGCACTCGGCCTCGGTGCCGAAGGGGAGGGTCTGCTGCGTGCTGATGAGGCCGCAGAAGGTGAGGCGGTCGCCGTGTTCGGCCTTGATCTCGGCCGCATCCATGCCGGGCGGCTCGGGCTGCATGGCGTCGAGGACGTCGAGTCCCATGTCGATGAAGGTGGGCATGAGCTTCCGGGTGTTGCCGCAGGAATGCATCATGGCTTTGCATCCGAACTCGTGGGCGAGATCGTAGAACCGTTGGAGGCGCGGGCGGAAGAAGCGATCGAATACGTCGAGGGGGAACATGGGGCCGGCCTGGTTTCCGCAGTCTTCCCCGAGGCACAGGATGTCGACTTTGCCGTTAGCGGCTTCGAGGGAGCGGCGGCACCATTCGTAGTAGAAGTCGCAGCGGTGGTCGATGACGGCGACGCCCACCGTATCCTCCATCATGATGTCGACGAGCACCTTTTCCATGCCCCGGCCGCGGCTGATGCCGTTCACGATGTCGGGGATGCCGGCGCCGCCGAGGCAGACGGCGAACTGGGCCAGGGCGTCGCACTGGGCTTCGATGCCGGAGTAGTCGTAGTCGTCGGGGTTGGGCCAGGGATGGGCGTGCACCTCGTCGAGGGTGGTCATGGAGGCGAAGGGCAGGTACTCGGCCTCGGCATAGGCGCCGGTGCTGAACTGGATAGTCTTGTATCCGGTGCCCCACATGTCCACGGACTCGCATCCGTCGGGGATGGGGCGCTGGGGGCCGGTGCATACGGGGCCGACGGAGCGGAAGTCTACGCCGAAAACGGAGGC
>JAFGTL010000655.1 GCA_016934125.1 Candidatus Hydrogenedentota bacterium | reverse complement strand
CCAAGGCGCGCACCGAGCGCGTCACGCGCGCCGTGCGCAAGGCGGGGTTCAAAGCCCAGGGCCTTCACGGCGATCGCACGCAGAGCCAGCGCCAGCAGGCCCTGGACGGATTCCGCTCGGGCCGGTATCAGTTCCTGATCGCCACCGACGTGGCCGCCCGCGGCCTCGACATTCAGGGCATCAGCCACGTCATCAATTTCGACATTCCCGAGAATCCCGACGACTACATCCACCGGATCGGCCGCACGGCCCGCGCCAGCGCAGAGGGCGACGCCATCACCTTCGTGTCGCCCGACGAACACCTCGCTCTCGAGGCGGTCGAGCGCGCCCTCGCCCGGAACCTGCCCCGGGCCGACTGGGCGGGATCGGTGCCCGTGCTGACGTTGTTCCGGCCGCCCGAGGAGCGGGGGAAGCGCGCCAAGCAGCGCGGAGGCCGCCGCCGCGGACGGAGTATGCTGCGGCGTCGTTGACGCCGTGCGCCGAATCGTCCGAACAGGGGATACACCGCATGCGTTTGCCGAGTAATCGCGTCCTGTCCAGTTGGGCCACGGCCATTCTGCTATGGGTTGGCCTTGGGTTCAGCCTGGCCTGGTATCACTACCTCGCCGAGTACGGCCGGGCCGGATGGCCGGTGCCGACGCCCGAGGCGGCCGCCGGGCTCCTGATCTACCGGGGCTACGCGTCGCCGCTCCAGCGTCTGGTTCGGGATGTGTACTGGCTCGTGGCGGTCGCCGGGGGCGCGGGCCTCTGGGTGGGGTTGCTTCACGTGACGGCGCCGTATTTCGGCGGGGGTGGCGGCAAGCTCTGCGACGTAGCCCGGGACTTCGCATACACGAGCGTGCCGCTGGTCGTGCTCGGGCCGCTGGTGACGGCGGCCGCGTGGTACTGGGAGTGGGGCTACTGGTGGAGCCGGACGGACTGGTTCGCGGCGTGGGCGCGGCTGGCCCGGCCGTGGCCCTGGCTCGGGCCGGCCTATCTGGCCGCGGCCGGCGCAGCGCTCGCCTTCCAATTCGTGGTGTACTGGAAAACCGTCCGCGTCCGCGGCGTCAAGCTGGTGGCGCACCTGGCCATCTGCCTCGGCCTGCTCGCCACCTGCGCCATCGGGGCCGGCACCCTCCTGCACCGCGTCGCAGACCGCCTGTTCTAGACGTCACACGTCGAAATCGGGCTCGTCCTCGGGCTCGTCGCCCGGTTCGTCGGCATCATCGCCGGGCTCGGCGGCCTCGAGGATCGATTCATCCTGGGCCACCTGATCGAAGACTTCCTCGGCGACGTAGATCGGGCAGCCCACCCGCGCGGCAAGCGCCATGCCGTCGCTCGGCCTGGAATCGACGCGCAACACCTGATCCACGCTGCCGTCGGCGGCCTTCTGCTCGATGTCCAGGTAAGCGTAGAAGGTGTCGTTCTCGAGTTTGTAGATGTTGATCGAACGCAGCTCGCCCCGCAGCCCTGCCAGGAGGTTGCAGATGAGGTCGTGCGTCATGGGCCGGCCGAGATCGCGCTTGATCAGGGCGAAGTAGATGGCCTCCGCCTCGGCCGGGCCGACGAGGATGAACATGACGCGCTCCTCGTGGCGGAGGACGACGACATGGTTCTGCTGAACGTCGAGCCGGATGCCGTGGATTTCGGCCTGAAGCATGGCGGGCCCTCCTTTCTCTTGTGCATCCTATCGTACAGGCTGAAGACGGGAATGTCGAGGGTTCCCTCCGGCCGCGCGTGCGGGGTATGCGGGGGCGAAACGCCCGAAATCACACCGGGCCGCCTCGTCCATGAGGCGGCCCGGCACCCGTGAAGCGGGTTGTGCGAGCAATTGGGCTAGGCGATGAAGTTCAGGATCGCGTCGCCCACGCGGCCGCGCGTCCCATCGCTCATCGTGAAACTCGCCAGCTGTGCGATGGGATTGCCGCCGCCACCCACCTGGTTCACGTTGCGGTAGCCGAGGTTGATCTCGGAGATCCCGGCCTCTGCGAGGCCGATCAGCTCCCCGTCCTCGGTGACGCCGTCGCCGTCGTCCTTGAACAGCACCAGGTTATCGAAATCGTCGTCGAGCTCGTTGATTCGCCCGTCGTGGTTCGAGTCGAGTTTGCGGAGTTCTTCGAAGCCGTTGGCCGCGCCGTGCTGATCGCCGAACAGCTCCTGTCCGCTGTCGATGACGCCGTTCCCGTTACGATCCATGGCCAGGAACGCGTCGCCGCCGTTCACGAAGGCCGTCGTCACGGCGGCGCCGTTCCCCTCGATATCGAACCGGGCGCCGTTGGCGTACGACGACATCTCGAACCCATCGTTGTCGAGGTCGAAGATGATGGGATCGGACTGCTGGACGACCTCGGTGGACTCGAATTCGAACTCGAATTCAAGCTGCATGTTGAACGAGAAGGACTGGTATTGAACGGTGGTGCCGTCGCCGGCCGGCGCCTCGGGGAGCGACACGAGGCCCAAGTCGCTCAGTCCTTCGAGGAACTCGTTGAAGCGCGTCTGGAGGTCGCCCTCACCGCCGAAGAAGTCGCCCAGCAACTCGAAGATCTGGTTGAGTACGTCGTCCGAGTTGCCCAAGGCCTCATTCACGAAGGCGAGGAAGTTGTCTGAGGTGGCCTCATCGGCCGCCGGCAAGGACTCCGCGGCCCCCGAGTACCCCGAGAGCACCGTGCTGGACACCTCGAGGGACATGGAGAACCGCGCGGCCACGCGCTGGGACATCTGCACAAAGGACTCGCGCTGCGTGCCTTCCAACTCGTCGGCCACGGCGCCGGTGCGTTCGCGGAACAGGGCGAGTTCCTCCGTTCGGACCTCCGCATAGAACTCGAAGGAGAGTTGGCGCGCTTCGAGTTCGACCGCCGACTCGCCGTCCTCGCCGGCCCGCGTCAGCGAAGCGGCCGCCTCGCTGAACTGTACGGACAGCGAGGCCTTCTGCATCTGGGAACTGTAGACGAGGGCCGAGAACTCGTCGTCGATCTCCGCCTCGCGGTTGGCCGAGTAGGAGTCCGTCGCGGCCGTCCGGCCGGACAGCAACTGCATGATGTCGCTGGCGCGGTGGCAGGGGGCGCCGCGCGTGCCGAACAGCGCCAATTGGTTGTCCGCGGACGCGGGTTTGGATTTCGAGAAAAGCGAAGAGAAGAGAAGTGAATTTGGATCCACCGCCGGAACGCTGCCTGTGCCCATGATCCCTCCTTGGACCGCCGCCCGAATGACGGGCAGGGCCGCCGTCGCTGTTTGCCCACTACCGGTATCGGCACCTGCGGGCCGGATCTTTAGCCGCCTGCGGGCCGCGGGCCGGTGGCGGGGGTGCGCAGCATTCCGGTATAATGCGGCCTTCGTGAACTGGACGGCCTGGTGTGCGGGGGTCGATTGTGGATCTCGTCAAACGAATCGTGAGCGATGACGATGGCCTGTCGGATGACGACGGGCCGTCCGGCGGCGGCGTTCCGCCCCGGGCCGGAGGCCGGCTCGGCGGGGGGCGGCGCTGGCGGCTGCATCCGGTAGGCCTGCTCACGCGCTACACGCTGTGGGAAGTGGCCGTGCCCGCCCTGCTCGCTCTGGCCGTGATCGGATTCCTGGCCGTGGCCGTCGAGATGCGGGAGCGGGTGCGCGCGCTGCCGATGGAGCACCTGACGGGATCCGATGTCGGCCGGTTGGTGGTGTATTTCCTGCCTACGCTCGTAACCTATGTGGTCCCAATCACTTACATGATGGGCATCCTGCTCGCTTTCGGCCGCCTGGCGCAGAACAACGAGATCACCGCCATGAAGGCGGCCGGCATCCCGCTGAAGCGGGTGGTGGTGCCGGTGCTCATGGGCGGGGCGGTGCTGAGCGTAGCGTGCTTCTACGTGCAGGATCGAGTGCAACCGGAAGCGCTTAAGCGCGCTAACGATTTGATATACAATGAGTTACCGCTACGCATCACCCTCGACGTGCTGCCCACCGGCCAGATGCACGAATTCGGCGATTGGCGCGTGTACATCCGCGAACGGGATCCCGATACGCGGATGCTCAAGGATGTCGAGATCCTGGTGCCCCAGAAGGACGGGACCGTGTGGGCGTACTGGGCCGAATCGGCCCGGCTCGTGCAGAACGGCGGGGACGCCCGCATCCAGATGCCCAACTGCCACCTCATCATCCCGCAGGAGGACGGCGGCGCCATGCGGATGGTGCTCGAGGACGCGCAGATGGGCGTGCCGAAGCTTTCGCGCAATCGCGCGCGCAGCCTGCGGCGCACGCTGCCGCTGCGCGGCCTCCTCGAGCACGAGGCGGAGGTCCGGCGCGAGTACGAGGCCACGCCATCGAGTAACCTGAAGGATGAACTCAGGAAAACCCGGTGGGAGATCGGCGAGCGGTTCTCGCTGCCGCTGGCGTGCCTTTCGGTGAGCCTGTTGGCGGCGCCCCTGGCCGTGCGGGGCCGCCGGGGCGGCCGCTCATACAGTTTCGCCATTGGATTCACGATGATCATCGTTTACCAGGGCATGCGGCTGCTCATCGAGCCCCATTCGCTGCATCCGCTCGGGGACGTGCTGCTGCGGGGGCTCGTGCCGAACATCCTGCTGGCCCTGGCGGGGGTTTGGGCGTTGTGGCGGGTGGATCGCGTATGAAGACGCTCGATCGCTACTTGCTGATCCGGCTGTGTTCGGCCCTGGCCAAGACGCTGATCGCGCTGGTGGCCTTCTACGTGTTCATCGATCTGTTCACGCACCGCGAGGTGGCCATCTCCAAGTACAACGTGCCGTGGTCGGTGGTGGGGCGGTACTACATCCTGTTCGCGCCGAAGATGATTTACCAGGTGGCGCCCCTCGCGATGCTGGTGTCGGCCCTGCTGGTGCTCGGCGAGACGGCCCAGCACAACGAGATCACCGCGGCGCTCGCGGGCGGCATCAGCCTGCGCCGGTTCTCCCGGATCCCCATTCTCGTGGCCCTCGGGTTCGCCCTGTCCCTGTTCGCCATGGAACAGGTGTTCGGCGCCGACGCCACCCGCGAGGCCCTCGAGATCGAGGATACCTATTTCTCGCGGAACCCCGACATCGCCCGGGGCGGCATCAGTTGGGCCAATCTCACGGGCGATTGGACGTGCCACGTCCGCAAGTTCAACCGGATCGCGTTGACGGGCGAGGATATCCTGATCCACTCGATCCGCGAGGACGGGATCGAGCAGATCGAGGCGAACCGGATCTACTGGGATCAATCGCAGGGCCGGTGGCTCATCGAGGACGGGTGGTGGCGCCGGTTTCCGACGGACTTCTCCGAGGCGCGGACGACGCGCGTCACCCAGTGCCCGGCCCCGTTCTCCGAGAATCCGGATCAGCTCTTCGCCCTCGAGAAACCCACCGACACGAAGACGGCCCGCGAACTGCGCGACGCCATCGCCTATGCGGAGGCCCATTCGATGCCCGCGGGCCGCCTGCTGGCCGACTACTACGCCAAGTACTCGTGGCCGGCCCTGTGTTTCGTCATGATCGGCCTGGCCATCCCCTTCGCCATGCGGCTGCGCCGGGGCGGGCTCGCTATCAGCTTCGGCGCGAGCATCGCCATCGCCATGGGCTACCTGATGGTGTTCTACGCGGCCATGAGCATGGGGCACGCGGGCCGGTTGTCGCCGGAAGTCGCGGCGTGGCTCGCCAACGCGGTGTTCTTCACGGCGGGGGCAATACTCTTCCTGCGGACGCCCACCTAGCCCATCTTCCGCAGTTACGCCCCGTGAAGGTGGTATTTCCTAGGAAACGATGGCATTGGGGTCTGTTTTCTCCACTACAT
>JAFGTL010000050.1 GCA_016934125.1 Candidatus Hydrogenedentota bacterium | reverse complement strand
GTGGGGCGATACCGCCGCCGGCTACGTGCGCATCGAAAACGAGGCCATGCCCGCGTATCACGACATTGTGTTCGAGGACTGCACCATGGTGAGCCCGCAGTGCGCGCTGAAGGGCGGCAACTACGGCTTCCACACCTACACCCATGCGCTCGTGCGGAACTGCATCCTCATCGCCCTCAATTTCTCCCAACCCCACGGCACGCCCACCGACGGCGTCGTCCAGAGCGTCCAGAACGGCAAGTACTTCCACGTGGATTTCGAGGACTCCCTCGTGATGGGGTTCAAGGTGTTCGGCGTCAAGGTGGACAAGGACTCGGCCGGCGACATCGGATACACGACGAAGGGCTCGGTGCTGGCCTACGTGCAGTATCAGCAGGACGCGCCCGAGGGCATGCACCCCCTCGGCCGCTGGCCCGTGGAGGCCTTCGAGGCGGTGACGCCTTTCGCGCCCGTGAAGGCAGCGCCGGTGTTGAGTGGCCGGGAACTCGTCCTGCGCGACATGTGCGAAGTCTCGCCGTTCGTCTGGAAAGGGCGCCTGTGCCACATGGAATGCCACCGGCCCGGGCACGGCGGCGTAAAGGAGGACTACTACCTCCTGCTGCGCGACGTCGAGTCCGGCGATGAGATGGCCCGGTTTGCGGTGGGCTACGGCCTCGCCTCGTGCCACGTGCAGGACGGCGTGTTCTACGCCTTCGCCTCGCGGTTCGAGAATAACGACTGGAACGATGTGACGCTGTTCAAGTCGGCCGATTTCCAAACCTGGGAATCCAAGGTGGTGATCCACCAGGAGAACGAACACCTGTTCAACAGCTCGGTGTGCGAAGGTCCGGACGGATTCCTCATGGCCTACGAGTCGAACGAGCCGGCGTATCCGGCGTTCACGACGAAATTCGCCCGTTCCGGCGACCTCGAGAACTGGACGAAGCTGCCCGACGCCACCTTCGGCACCAACCGTTATACGGCGTGCCCGTGTGTCCGCTACGTGAACGGCTACTACTACGTGCTGTATCTCGAGAATCGCGCCCCGCGCCACGCCTTCGAGACGTACGTCACGCGCTCCAAGGATCTCAGAACATGGGAACTGAGCAGCGCGAATCCGGTGCTCGCGCCCACGGGACTGGATGAAGGCATCAACGCCTCCGATCCCGAGATCGTCGAGTTCGACGGCAAGACACTCGTGTACTTCGCCGTGGGCGATCAACTCACGTGGATGAACGTGAAACGGGCCGCCTTCGACGGCACAGTGCAGCAGTTCTACGAGCGGTGGTACGCCCAGCCCGGCATCCGCGATTGCGGCGACATGCTGTCCCACCGTGCCCAGGCCGAAGCGGACGCGGCCAAGGCGGCGGCCGCCGCGGCCGAACGGGCCCGGCGCGACGAGGCCCGGGCCGAGCGGTGCGCCTGGTTCAACGAGGCCAAGTTCGGCATGTTCGTTCACTGGGGGCTCTACGCGGTGCCGGCGCGCAACGCGAAAGGCGCGTTGGCCTCGTATGTCATGCGGGACGAAGGGATTCCCGTGGCCGAATACGAGGGGTTCGCGGATCAGTTCAACCCCGCCAACTTCGACGCCGCCCAGTGGATGCAAACGCTCAGGGCAACCGGCATGCGCTATCTGATCTTCACGTCGAAGCATCATGAAGGGTTCTGCATGTTCGACAGCGCGCTGACGGACTACGACGCGGCCGATCGGGCCGCCCATCGCGATTTCGTGCGGGAACTCATCGAGGCGGCGCGGGCGGCCGACGTCAAGATCGGGTTCTACTACTCGATTCTCGACTGGCACCATCCGGATTTCGAGAACGACCTCGGCCGGTACGTGGACGAGTACTTGTTCGGCCAGGTGCGCGAGTTGTGCACGAATTACGGCCCCATCGACTGCATCTGGTTCGACGGCGAATGGGATCATCCCCTGACGACGTGGCGGACGCCCGAGTTGATCGACATGATCCGCGAACTCCAGCCCGATGCCCTCATCAACGATCGGATCGGCAAGGGCGAACGGGGCAAGACGGAGCTGTGCGACTTCTATACGCGCGAGCAGCCCGATGAGATCCGCACGGCCATGGACTTCGAGAAGCGGCCCGCGTTTCCCTGGGAGGCGTGCATGACGATCGGCACGTCCTGGGGCCACAAGAAAGGCGATGCGCCGCTGAAGTCCGGCACGGAACTGATCCGATCGCTCGTCGCCGTCACCGGCCGGGGGGGCAATCTGCTGCTGAACGTCGGGCCGACGGCGGACGGCGAGGTGCCGCCCGAATTCGCGTCGCAACTGGCCGAGGTGGGCGCGTGGATGGCCGCGAACGGCGAATCCATCTACGGCACCCGGCGTTCGCCTTTCGAGGCGCTGCCCGCGGGCACCTGCACCACCAAAGGCTCGCGTCTTTACATCCACTTGACTTCGCACCCGGGCGGGCGGCTCGAACTGCCTGGGCTCAAGAACACAATCCGCCGGGCCTGGTTTCTGGCCACGGGCCAGGAACTCGAGTTCGACGATGCCGCCAAGACTATCGCCCTGCCCGAGACGCTGCCCGACGCGGCGGTAACCACGGTGGCCGTGGAACTGGACTCGGCGCCCGTCGTGGCGGAGGCGTGACGGGGCGGCCGGGCTGTACACCGCGGGAGGAACGGAGATGATTGGGCGGCTGCCTATCGGAATCGTGCTGGTGGCCTTGGCGGCCGTAGCGGCTGGCCAGGAGGCGCTGCCGACGGGCGTGGACGCCGGCGCGTTGGGGCGCCCCTACTACTCCGGGGCGATTCTGCCGACGCCGCGACAGGCGGAGTATGGCGACGACTCCGTGGACTTGGCCGACGGCCCGGGCGGGGCATGGGGGTGCCGGATCGCCGTCGAATACGACGGGCCCGCCCGCGATCTCCTAATCCGCCTCCTGTCCCAGCGCCTCGGGCAATACACCGGGCAGTTCCCGGAACTCGCCGGCATCCCCTTTGATTCGGCTGCCCCGGACGCCCTGCCCGTCGTGTTCGCCCTCGTCGACGACAGGCGCGCCCGGCCGTTTCTCAGGCGTTACGGACTCCGGAAGGCCGCGCGCGCCCTCGAACCCGAAGGCTATCTCCTCGAGATCCGGCCGGACGGCGTGTTCTGCGGGGGGCGCGACAATGCCGGCCTCGTGAACGGGTTGGCCTCGTTTCTACAGCTTGTCCACGTGCGCGATGGCCGGCTCGCGGCCCGGTGCGCGAGCGTGCGCGATTGGCCCACCTTCCTGATTCGCTACACCTCGGAATACCACCTGCCCGGCGAAGACTTCTTCGACTGGATGATGCTCAACAAGATCAACGGGTTCGGCGCCTGCTATCCCGGCATGCGATGGGAAGGCCTGAGCGATGACAAGCGGGCCGGCCTCGAAGCCATCGGGCGCTACATCCGCGCATACGAAACGATGCATTTCATGGTGCAGTTCCACATCGGCGGACGGGGCGGCCGGGCCGTCGACTGCGGCAACCCGGACGACGTCGGCCGGCTGCTGGACACCATCGCGGAAACCATGCGCCTCTGCCCGACGCAGCACGTCATGGTCTGTTACGACGACGTGACTCCGGAACTCCAGCCCCAGGAGCGAGGGAAGTTCGAGCGCCCGGCCCAAGCCCATGGCTGGGTGATGGAGCGCGTGTACGAGGCCGTGAAGGCCATCGATTCCGACACGGTGGTGAGCTTCTGCTCGCCCCACTACCAGGGCCGCGATCACCGCCGGTGGCGCGAGAGCAATCCGCGCCTGCCCGAGACGCTCGAGTACATGGAAGACCTCCACGCCTGGCCGAACGCGGACATCCGGATCGTGTGGACGGGCCCGGTTACCGAGAGTCGATCCATCGATCTCCGCGATATCGAACACTACAGGGGCCTCATCGGCGAGAACAAGCAACTCGTCTATTGGGACAACACCTGGCACTACCATCAGCCGTTGCGGAACTTCCACGCCCAGTATCTCGACGGGTTCGTCGAGTACTGCGCCGATCGCACCAGCTACATCAACGTGAACGGCGTCGGGCCCATCGGCCGGTTCTTCGCCGTTACGGCGAACGACTACTACTGGAATCCCGAGGGCCTCGACGCGGGCCGCACCCGGCGCCTGGCCGTTGCGCAGTTCATGGGTCCCCGGGCCGTTCCCGCCGCCGAAGCCTTCTACGCGCTCCGCGGCAACGACTACAATGTGTTCTTTACGCGCGACGTGGATCTGGACGCCCTGAAGTCTGTCTTGTCGGAGCTTGAGCGCACCAGCATCGATCCGGAACTGCCCCAGTACTGCTGGGACGTCTACGAGGGGATCGTCAAGAAACGCGCCGAGGCCCAAGCGAAGCCGCAGCAATGAGTTAGACGTCGCCTCGGCGCGCTCCGAGGCGTCGTTGAACTTCTGTTCGTCCATATGTTAGAATTCCCGGCCTGCCAATGGGATAGATCTGCCTGCTGGCATGAGGAGCCGTATCAGCACGGAACAAATCGGAATGTTTGAGTCGCTGTCAAAGAAACTGGAGCGGGCCTTCAAGAACATTCGCGGTCAGGGCAAACTGACCGAGAAGAACATGAAGGACAGCCTCCAGGAGATCCGCCTGGCGCTGCTCGAGGCCGACGTTAACTACAAGGTCGTCAAGCAGTTCGTGGCCGACGTCCAGGACGCCGCCATCGGCCAGCATGTCCTCGACAGCATTCAGCCCGGCCAGCAGATCGTCAAGCTGGTTCACGACGAACTCGTCAAGCTCATGGGCGGCGGCAACGAGCCGCTCAAGATGGCCCAGACGCCCCCGACGATCATCATGCTCGTAGGGCTCCAGGGCCAAGGCAAGACGACCACCGCCGGCAAACTCGCCTTTCATCTCAAGAAGAAGGGCCACAAACCGTTGCTGGTTGGGGCCGACGTGTACCGCCCGGCGGCCATCAAGCAGTTGGAGGTCGTGGCCGGGCAGGCGGGCGTCGAGAGCTTCAGTCTCGGCGAAAACGCCGATCCGGTCGACACCTGCGTGATGGCCCGCGGCGAGGCCCAGATGCGCGGCTGCGACGTGATCCTCCTCGACACGGCCGGCCGGCTCCACGTGGACGGCCAGATGATGGACGAGGTGCGCCGGATCCACGCCCAGGTGTCCCCCCACGAGATCCTCTTCGTCGCCAACGCCATGACGGGCCAGGACGCGGTCAACTCCGCCAAGCAATTCAACGACGCCCTCCCCTTGACGGGCGTGTTTCTGACGCAGATGGACGGCGACGCCCGGGGCGGCGCGGCCATCAGCCTGATCACCGTTACCGGGCGCCCGATCAAGTTCATCGGCACGGGCGAGAAACTGGACGCCATCCAGGCGTTCCATCCGCGCCGCATGGCCGATCAGATCCTCGGCATGGGCGACGTCGTCTCCCTCGTCGAGAAGGCGCAGGAGGTGGTCGATCAGGAGAAGGCGCTCCAGTTCCAGGAGAAGGCCCGCAAGGCCTCCTGGGATCTCGAAGACTTCCTGGAGCAGATGCAGCAGGTCAAGAAAATGGGCTCGATGGGCGAGCTGCTCAACAAGATCCCCGGTATGTCGAAGATGATGGGGAAGGATGTGGAGTT
Organism: Candidatus Hydrogenedentota bacterium; assembly: GCA_016934125.1. Classification (GTDB taxonomy): domain Bacteria; phylum Hydrogenedentota; class Hydrogenedentia; order Hydrogenedentales; family SLHB01; genus JAFGTL01. The sequence continues at coordinate 1,608 of JAFGTL010000050.1, read as the reverse complement.
CGACGAAGACGAACTCAAGTACACCGAAGCCATCATCTACTCGATGACGCCCAAGGAGCGGCACAATCCGAAGGTCATCAATGGAAGCCGGCGCCGGCGCATCGCCGACGGGAGCGGGACGTCGGTTCAGGACGTGAATCGCCTGTTGAAGGAATTCCAGCAGACGAAGAAGATGGTAAAGCAGATGATGAAGGGAAAAGGCGGGAAGGGCCGAATGGGCAACCGGGCCCGGCTTCCTTTCTAGGAGAACCAAATGGCAACAGTGATTCGTTTGAGAAGGGGCGGGCGCACGCATGCGCCGTACTACCGCGTAGTAGTCATGGACTCGCGGGGACGGGCGCGCGGCCGCGTGCTTGAAGAGATCGGCATCTATCATCCGTGTGCCCGGCCGGAACCGGCCGTGGAACTGGATTCGCAGAAGGCCCTGGGCTGGCTCATCAAAGGGGCCAAGCCGAGCGACACGGTGCGCTCCATCCTGAATGGGAAGGGCGTCATGGCCGCCTATGCGGAGGGCAAACAGCCGGAAGAACTTGCCCCGCCGCCGGCGGCTGCGGAAGCGCCTGCGCCTGCGGCCAAGCCCGAGCCCGACGTCGAGGCGACTGCGGAGGCGGCGCCTGAGGCGGCGCCCGAAGCGGCGCCCGAAGCGTAGCGGAATCGCGCCGTGAAAGAGCTTATCGAACTTATCGCGAAGAAACTCGTCGATCATCCCGAGGATGTGCAGGTTCGCGTGATCGAGGGCGACGCCGAGCATTGCTTCGAGTTGCGCGTGCATCCGGAGGACATGGGAAAGGTCATCGGCCGGAGCGGCCGCACGGCCAAGGCCATGCGGACGCTGCTGAACTCGGCAGCCAGCAAGGCCGACGCCCGCGTCTCGCTCCAGATTGTCGAATAAGGCGGCCGGGATCGCGCCATGGCGGAGTCGTGGATAGAGATCGGGCGGGTTGGTTCGATCAATCCCGCCCGGCGCGAGGTGCGGATTGCCGTCGAGCCGGGCCGCGCCCACGAGTTCGAAGCCATGGAGTGGGTGCGCCTGCGTCCCGGTGACGGCGCTCCGGTGCGGTGCCGGGTAGACGCCGTGAAGCGGACGGCCTCGGACGCCGTGCTCGTGCTGGCGCCGGGCGTCCCCCGGGACAGCGTGGCGCGCATGAAGGGCGCGGCCGTCGTGGTCGCGAAGGAGGAGTTGAAGCCCCGCCCCGCCGGTGTGTACGTCGTGGCGGACTTGCCGGGGATGACGGTGGTGGATCGAGACGGCCGCCCGCTCGGAACCGTGCGTGACGCGTTTGAGACGGCCGCCCACGGCGTCATGGAAGTGGACGGGACGGCAGGCGGTTCGTTCTCGCTGCCGGTGGTTGACGAAACCATGGCGGAGGTGGATGTGGAGCGGGGCGTGGTCGTGGTGAACGACATCGCGCCGTACGTGGTTTACGATGAGGATTGATGTCCTCACGCTGTTTCCGGAGTTGTTCGAGGCGCCGCTGCGCACGAGCCTCCTCGGCAGAGCCATCGAGAGCGGCATCCTCGACGTGGCGGTGGCGGATATCCGGGATTTCACCGTGGATCGGCACCGCACCGCGGACGATGCGCCATACGGCGGCGGGCCGGGCATGG
>JAFGTL010000654.1 GCA_016934125.1 Candidatus Hydrogenedentota bacterium | reverse complement strand
CCACGGAGCGGATTCGGGCGTGGCTGGCCCGCCGGGAGGAGGGCGCGGTGCGCGATGACACGCTGTTCCTGTCTCCCCGGGGCAAGCGCATGAGCCGGACGGGGGTATGGACGGTGGTCAAGCACTGCGCCCGGGCCGCCAACATCCAGCAAAACGTGACGCCCCACATGTTGCGCCACTCGTTCGCGACGCATCTCCTGGATAACGGCGCCGATCTGCGTGCGGTGCAGGAGATGCTCGGCCACGCGGACATCGCCACCACCCAGATCTACACCCACGTCAGCGTCGAGCGGCTGAGCCGCGCCCACCGCGACTTCCATCCGCGGGCGTGAGGCGGGCCGTCAGCAGTAGGCGAGGTAGGCGGCCTTGATCCGTTCCACGAACGCGGCCTGATCCGTCGCCCAATACTCGTCGGAGAAGATCTCGACTTCGACGGGGCCGCAGAATCCGGTTTGCTCCACCCAACCGCGGATGACGGGGATGTCGATGCAGCCGTCGCCCATCAGGCCGCGATCGTTCAGGAGGTCGCGCGTCGGCGTTCGCCAATCGCAGACATGGAAGGAGAGGATCGAGTCGCCGGCCCGAGCGATTTGTTGTTCGAGGCCGGGATCCCACCACAGGTGGTAGACATCGACGGTAACGCCCACCCATGGCGTCGCCAGCGCTTCCACCATGTCGTTCGCCTGCCCGAGCGTGTTCACGGCGGATCGGACGTCGGCGTACATGGGGTGCAGGGCTTCGATGGAGAGTCTGACGCCAGCCCCCTCGGCGTGCGCCACGACCGCGGCAATTCCGTCGGCGATCTGCTTGCGCGCCTCGGCGAGGGGCATGCCGGGCACGGCGCCACACACCAGCACCACCAGGGGCGCGCCAATGGCGGCCGCCTCGTCGATGGCGCGGCGGTTGTCGTCGAGGGCCTCCTGCCGGCCGGCGTCCGTCGCCGCAGGGAAGAACCCGCCGCGGCACAGGCTGACGACGCGCAGGCCGGAGCCGGCCAGCATCCGGGCCGATTCGGCGACGCCCTGCGGTTCGAGGGCCTGGCGCCACACCGTGATCCCGGGCACGCCCGCGGCGGTGTAACCGTCAATGGCCTCGGGCAGCGCCCACGGTTTGGTGGTCATGGTATGGATACAGAGGCGCGAGAGATCGCTCAGCGGTTCAATCATGGCACGTTCCTTTGCTGTTCAGCCGCGCGAATCACGGCGGCGCGATCGAAGATCTCTTCCTTGGTAATGCCCGCCGTTTCGTACATGGCGAAGATGTTGTCGTCCGGCGTTTCGGGCGGCACGGTATGCGACGCGGCGAGGATGTAGCCGCCGCCGTCTACCGTCATGCCTTCGATGAGGCGGGCCGTGGCCCGGCGCACGTCATCGGCGGAGCCGGCGGGCAGCAGCCCTTGCGTGTCCACCCCGCCCATGAAAGCGAGGGCGCGGCCGTACTCGCGCTTCAACTCGAAGGGATCCATGCCCGGGCAGCTACACTGCACCGGGTTGAGCACGGTAATCCCGATCTCGATGAGATCGCCGATGATGGGCCGCAACGCCCCGCAGCAGTGGTACGCCACCGGGAGGCCGCGCGATACGCCCACATCCACCACCCGTTTCAGGTGCGGCTTGATCAGTTCCCGCCAGGAGTCGGGGCTCATAATCAGGGCATGCTGCCCCGCTACGTCGTCCCCCGTCCACAACCAGTCCAGGGGGAAGCGTTCGCAGGCCGATTCCGCCAGCGCGACGGCGAAGTCCGCGCAACGGGCGAACAGCGCACCGGCCACCTCGGGCTGCGCGGCCATGTCGAGCATGGCGGCCTCCATGCCGCGCAGCCGCCAGTACATCTCAAACACGCAGGGCGACACGTCGCACCCGATGTAGTACTCGCCCGCGGCGGGAAGCAGGGGGAGCATCTGTGCGAGGAGTTCCTCGCGCCGCTCCTCCGGGAACCGATAGGCGAGAAGCCCTTCCGCGTCGGCCTTGGCAAGGGGGAATTCCACGGGCTGGTTGAAGGCGCCTTCCTTCGTCCACTTGATCCCCCAGAAGTCCACGTGCGATTCGCCGTCCCGTTCGTGAACGATGCCTTCCATCGCGTAGTTGTTGTTCACCCAGGCCTGGCGCACGTCGTCGCCCATGGCCTCGGCAACACGCCCTGCGGGGATCTCCAGGAGCGCGGCCAGGTATCGCGCCGTCTCGGGATGGAACCACATGAACACGGGCACCCGATCCGTGGCCTGCCGTTCGAGGGCGGCGCGCACTCGCTGTTTGGATGTCATGTCGCGACGCTTCCCGGCGGCCGGGGCCGCCCTGCGGCGCGCCCGCGAGCCGTCAGAGCCCGGGCACGTCCACCCACGCCCGCTTCTTCCAGGACTCGTGCCCCAGTTCGGCCAGTTGCACGCCCTTGGCGCCCTCTTTCAGCGTCCACCGGAACGGCTCATCGAGCACGAGGTGGCGCAGGAACAGCTCCCACTGGGCTTTGAAGGCGTTGTCGTACTCGCAGGTGTCTGGCATGAGGGCCCAGCCTTCCCGGAAGTCGATGGGGCTCGGGATGTCGGGATTCCATACGGGCTTCGGCGTCATCGCGTCGGACTGGATCCGGCAGTCGCGCAGGCCGGCCACGGCCGAGCCCGCCATGCCGTCCACCTGGATGGTGAGGAGGTCATCGCGGCGGACGCGCGTACACCACGACGAGTTGAAATGGCAGATGATGCCTTGATCGGTGGTGAAGGTGCTATAGGCCGCGTCCTCGGCATCGGCGTCGTAGGGCTGGCCGGCTTCGTCCCAGCGCCGGGGCACGTGGACGGCGGCGAGGCAGGTGAGGCCCGTCACGTTGCCGAAGAGGTTATCGATCACGTAGCGCCAATGGCACAGCATGTCGTAGAGAATGCCGCCGCCCTCGGCGTTCTTGTAGTTCCACGAGGGCCGCTGGGCGGGCTGGTGTTCGCCGGGGAACACCCAGTATCCGAAGTCGCCCCGCACCGACAGGATCCGGCCGAAGAAGCCGGTGTCGATGAGGTGTTTCAACTTGAGCAGGCCCGGCAGCCACAGCTTGTCCTGCACGACGCCGTGTTTGATCCCGGCCGCTTCGGCGAGCCGGTGGAGTTCCATGCCGTCTGCGGATGTCATCGCGGTGGGTTTCTCGCAGTAGATGTGCTTGCCGGCGGCGATGGCCTGTCTCACGGCCTCGTAGCGGCGCAGCGTCGTCTGGGCGTCGAAGTACACCGGCCATTGATCGTCCGCGAGCGCGGCGGCCACATCGGTGGTGTAGGGCAGCCCGCCGTGGGCGTCGGCGAGTTTCTTGAGCTTGTGCTCGTTGCGGCCGACGAGGAGGGGCTCGGGCATGATCGTCTCGCCGGGATTTACGCGGACGCCGCCCTGCTCGCGGATGGCGAGGATCGAGCGGACAAGGTGCTGGTTCGTGCCCATGCGTCCGGTGACGCCGTTCATGATGATGCCGATGCGGTGCGTTTTCATTGATGCATCCCTTGTGTCAGATATTTCGCTGCTTCGCACGATTGCCGGCGTGTCGTGCCCCTATCGGAACTGAATCGCGTACAGATCGGCGTCGGCCATCACGAATCGAAGCCGGATGGGGGTGCCGGTGAGTTGGTTCAGTTCCGCGTTGCCCCGCCAGGCCACCGCACGTTCAATGTGATCGCCGTAGATCTCCTCGCAGTCCTCGAGCGCATAGCCGGGAATGGGCGCGCCGTCCGCATCGAGGATCTCGCAGCGGATGCTCCCGGCCGCGGAGGTCGAGTAGTTCAACACGAGTTCCGTCTCGGCGGCGCCGGGCGGCGTTGGCAGCACGACGTCCTGCGCGCCGTCCGCGGTAAGCGTGTCCTTCATGAGCGGCGGCGCGTCGTTCTCCATGGTGTAGAGGGCGCCCGCCGACTCGCCCGCGGCGGCCAGATCGCCCGCGGCCAGCCGGGCTACCTCGTCGGGCGTGAGTGCGCGCCGAAGGACGAGGAGGTCGTCGGCCACGCCGAGGAACGGCTCGTTGGTGCGCAACGTGGGGGCGTAGTCCTCGCCGAACAGGAGATCGCCGTGGATGAACTCGAGGTCGCCCTTGCCCGCCGCGCCGCCGCGCGCCACCTCGTTGCCGTCGAAGTAGACGCACACGACGCCGTCGTCGTACGTGGCCGCAATGTGGTGCGGCTCGGCATCGCCGCTCCAATCGCCAACGGCCTCGGAGGGAACCGTCACCATGGCGCCGTCGTAGGCGAACCGGATGGCCCCGGCGTCCTCGCCGATGGTGCCGTCGGAATCGATGTCGAACCAGAGCTCGCCCTGCGTGGTGTCCAGGCCCCCGCCGTTGTACGCGGAGAAAAGGCGCCGGAGCCCGGCCGGCACGGATCGCACGCGGACGGCCAGGGTGGCTTGCGGCCCGAGGTGCTGCGTGCCGGGCAACTGAAGGACGGTGGCCTTGGCGAACGCGAGGGACTGAGCCCCCGCGATGGGGTTCGTGGCCTCGATGGCGATGGCGGCCGGCCCCTCGGCCCCTTGGGCGCCGGGCACGCCGGCGAAGGTGAGGGGCTTGGTGACGAACTCGCCGCCCACACCGGGTGCGTTGATCGAGACGAATCCGTCGAGCCGGGAGGTGAACCGGCGCAGCCCGCACGGCCCGACGTAATAGCCTTCCGTCGAGTAGATGGACAGTTCATCCGGCAGGCCGGGGATCTCGGACGTGGTGCGCAGGATGCCCCAGGAGGTCATGTTGTTCCGATTCACCCACCGCGACTGCTGGAGGCCCGGGCGGATCAGGGCCTCCCGCCATCGGTGCCAGTGGACGCCGTCGCGACTTGTCATGAACACGCCGTCGGACACGCCGGGATGGGGGTGCACCCCGAGATCGCGCGATGGCACGAAGCGTTTCGGGAATCCCATGAAGATGTGGGGCGCGCGGAAGTACGCCGTCACGGCGTTGGTGTAGAGATGCTCGCGCGGCGCGTCGCCATAGTCGATGTAGCGGGGCTCCGTCCAGTGCATGAAATCGTCAGACGTGGACGTCATGATGTCGCGGACGCCCTCGTTGAAGCCGCGATGGAACTCGACGTATTGGCCCCGGGCGCTGTCCCAGAATGCGAGGTTCTGCGAATCGAAGGCGCCCTCCGTGATGATGGGCGCCTCCTGGATCAGTTCCCAGTGGATCGCGTCCGCCGACTGAAACGGCACGAGCCGCGACTTGTCCGGGCCGCTCGCCACGGCCTTATACCGCGCTTCCGGCGGGCAGTCCGGATTCGGATCCTTGAAGGGCGCGAAATTGTGCACGCCGATTCCGTCCCAGACGATGTTGTTGGCCTTCGAGCCCTCGAACTCGAACAGCCCCAGTTCCGGCTTCGTCCAGTGGATCCCGTCGACGCTCTCCGCGTAACACACCCGCTGGCCGGCGTGCTCCTTCGTGACGAGGTCGAAGTTGGATCCGCGGTAGTACATGCGGTAGCGATCGTCGTCCTGGAACACGGTGACGTAGCAGCAGGTGTTGCCTTCCCAGGGGGCGTCGAACACGATGGAGAGTTCACGGGGGATCGGGTTGTGAAGCGTGAGCGCCACGCCAGCCATCGTGTCGATGAGGAAATCGTCGACAAGCGGTTCGAGCCGCGCGCCGAGTGCGATAGGTTCATCGGCCGCCGGGGCACTCCCGGCCAGGCCTGCCAGGGCAATCAGCGTACACGCCGCCATAGTCACGAGCTTCGTTGTAGACATCGGCTCCACCTCATCCGGCGAAGAAACGCCGCGTTTGTCCGAGATCGCGCCCAACCCAGGAGCCCTATATGCCATATCGGCCGGACGCATGCAAGGAGCCGGGCCCGGAGCCGCCCGTTGACGGCCTCGTGGCCGGGCGATATGATGAGGGCGACAGGAGCGGTGCGACACGCGTGCCGGGAGATCCGGGAAGGAGGGAAGACATGGCGGACAGGCCCGATCGGCGGACGTTCATCAGGAACTCGTTGGCGGTGCCGGCCGCGGCCGCGCTCGCGCTCGAGGCCGGGCGCAATCCGGCCGCAGCCCAGGCGGCAGGCGCGCCCGCGCCGATGGACACGGCCGCCCGCGGCCGGATCGGGGATATCGAGGTGAGCCGGCTGCTGCTGGGCGGAAACCTGCTCACGCACTACACGCACAGCCGCGATCTGAAGTATGTCTACAACCTCGCCGCCCACTACAACACCGAGGAGAAGATCCTCGATACGCTGGCCATCGCCGAGCAACACGGAATCAACACACTCGTCGTCCATACGGTGCCGCGCACGCTGGCCATCCTCAAGCGATACCGCCAGCAGATGGGCGGCAAGATTCAGTGGATCATCTGCCCTACCGCGCCCGTCGAGGACGACATGAGCGCCTATGCGAAGCAGGTGGAGGAAATCGTCGGCGACGGTACGGAGGCCGTGTATCTGTGGGGCGTCCACTCGGATCGGTTGGCCGCACAGGGACGGGCCGACTTGATGGCCCGGGCCGTCGCGATCGCCAAGGATCTCGGGGTGCCGTCCGGCGTCGGTGCGCACGATCTGAAGGCCATCGTCGCCTGCGAGGAGCACGGCGTGGAGGCCGACTTCTACATCAAGACGCTCCATCACCACAACTATCCGAGCGGCCCCAAGCCCGAGGAACTCACGCAACCCTACAACGAAATCCCGGGCTACTGGTGCCAGGATCCCCAGGCCGTCATCGACTTCATGAAGAGTGTCGAGAAGCCGTGGATCGCGTTCAAGGTGATGGCGGCCGGCGCCATCCCGCCCAAGGACGCCTTCCAGTACGTGTTCAACGCCGGCGCCGATCACGTGCTCGCCGGCATGTTCGATTTCGAGATCCCCGAGGACGCCGCGATTCTGCGCGACGCCCTTTCCGCCGTGAACCGCACACGGCCCTGGCGAAGCTAAGAACGAGGCCGGCCTTCCGGCGGGGGTTCCGCCGGAAGGCCGGTGTCGGTATCGTCACTATACGGGGATGTCCTCAGCCTTGGGCTGGGGGCCCCGCCGGCGCGGGGCCTGAAGGCGCAGGGCCGGGCTGCTGAAGCCCGGACGGTGCAGGCCGGCCTTGCTTCGAGGCGAACCCCTGCTGCCGGCTCTGGTGGAACGTCACGAACTCCTCTTTGGTGAGCACGCCGTCGCGATCCGCGTCCATGGCTTCGAACATCGCTTCCGGTGTCCGCTGTCGTTTCCCCGCGACGCCACCGGCAGCACCGGAACCACGCCGGGCCATGCCGGCATTGCCGTTGCGCGGGCTGAAATCGCCGCCGCGCGGGCCCATGCCCTGGTTGCCGGGGCCAACGCCGCCGTTGCCCTGTCCGAAGTTGCCCATGCCCATGCCGGGGCCGTTACCCGGGCCGAAGTTGCCCATGCCCATGCCGGGGCCGTTACCCGGGCCGAAGTTGCCCATGCCCATGCCGGGGCCGTT